>CAZCJI010000736.1:0-1217 GCA_964498625.1 uncultured Rhizobium sp. | reverse complement strand
CATCGCGTGTTTCTGGCGCCACAAGCGATCGCGATATTGGAGGACTTACGCAAGATCACAGGTCATCGCAAACTGTTGTTCCCCAGCTTTCACGGAGCTGCGAAACCGATTTCCGAGAACACCCTAAATACCGCTCTGCGCAGAATGGGATACGGGCAAGACGAAATGACATCCCATGGCTTCCGAGCCAGTGCTTCAACTCTGCTCAACGAGTCCGGAAAGTGGCACCCGGATGCCATCGAACGCCAATTGGCACACGTAGAATCCAACGACGTTCGCCGGGCTTATTCGCGCGGCTCATTCTGGGAAGAGCGCGTCAGAATGATGCCCTGGTGGGCAGACTACCTCGACCAGCTTCGGAAGGGGCCCAAGGTGAGGCAGTTCCGCAAAGCATCCTGAAAATTGCTTCGTCGCCCACGAGTTCAGGCCAGCTAGGCCGATTCTTCGGTTACACAGAAGGGGTGGCGAAACACGCTCGATATCGCATGATTCAGAAGTCCTAGTTGCTGAAGGCGTTGCTGTACTTCTGGCGCCTGAAATTTTCGGCCCTTGTGGAAAATCTCGTGGGGACAGCCGGGATCGCTCGATTCACAACTGTTCGCGGACTATCGCACCGACCCTTCCATATTCTTTGTCGGAAAGTGGAACTTTCCTGGCAATCGGCCGCGATCCCTCATACTCGACACGCGTCCGTTTCTATCGCGTCCGCCACCAGCGAAACAGGTCGATAATGTGTGGCTTTCCTCTCAGGTTGGGGTCTTCAAATGCCGACGGGTATGTCAGACGATGGCGGTCTCGAAAAGTTTTTGCAGGCGCGGTATGGGCTAAGAGAAGATGACGTGCCGCACGACGAGATTTTTCCGAGGACGCTGATTTCCAACACGAAGGAACAGGCGTTATCGCAGGAATGACGGAAACGTCCTGCGGACGTCGTCGATCGCGTGTGGCGTCGATCGCCAAGGTTCCCCCTTCAAGCGGACCACAAATGTTGTCCAGATCGACTGCAGCGCGCCAAGTGCCATATCGGCGCTAAATTCTATTCCGACGGGAAGAAGTGGGGCGACATCTTCGACGAGATCGTGGTTGAGCTTTGCGAGAACGCGCTCTTCGGCATCCGAGCGCGAGATCGCCTTGTCTTCGAGTTTTAGATAGTGGTTGAAAGCCTCAACGACCTTGTCTGGATTGAGATCGAGCCGCTTCAGACCTTCTCCAAGATC
>CAZCJI010000735.1:0-1218 GCA_964498625.1 uncultured Rhizobium sp. | reverse complement strand
TGCCCGCACGAGCGCGCCACCGTGACGCGCCACAAGCGGAAAGACATGCCCGGGCATCGTGATGTCGTTGGGCCCTTTGGTGGGATCGATAGCTACGGAAATCGTGTGCGCGCGGTCGTGCGCTGAAATTCCAGTGGAGATGCCCTCCTTCGCCTCGATCGTGACCGTGAAGGCGGTCTGCATTGGCGTGCCATTCACCGGAGTCATCATCGGAATCTGAAGCGCGTTTGCGCGCTCCTGCGTCAGCGCGAGACAGATCAAACCCCGACCATGCTTGGCCATGAAGTTGATGGATTGCGGAGTGCACATTTGCGCCGGGATAACGAGATCGCCTTCATTCTCGCGGTCGTCCGCATCCATGAGGATAAACATGCGGCCATTGCGGGCGTCTTCGATCACGTCCTCAATTTTGGAAATGTAGTCATGAAACACGTTGATAGTCATGCTTTCACCAACCGCGCAACGTAACGCGCCAGCAGATCGATTTCGAGATTGACCTTCGCACCGGCTTTCTGGCGGCCAAACGTGGTGACCTTCGACGTGTGCGGAATAATATTGACGCCGAAGCGCGTACCATCAACCTCATTCACCGTGAGCGAAACGCCGTCGAGCGCCACCGAGCCCTTTGACGCGATATAGCGGGAAAGAGCAAGCGGTGCCTGCAGAGAAATACGGATCGACTCGCCCTCGGGCGCGACCCGTATGATTTCGGCGATGCCGTCGACGTGTCCGGTGACAATATGACCACCCAGCTCGTCACCTACGCGCATCGGCCTTTCCAGATTAATTTCATCGCCGACTGTCCAGCTGCCCAATGTGGTCTTGGACAAAGTTTCACCGGAGGCTGTCACGGCAAACCAGCGGTCCTTGGCATTGCCGCGATCGACGACTGTGAGGCAAACGCCCGAACACGAGATCGAAGCACCTAGATCGACTGTCGAAACATCGTAATGCGTGCCGATGACGATATGCGTATCACCTCGTCTTTCGAGGTGCTTCACTTGCCCGACGTCCGTGACTATTCCTGTGAACATGAATTGCTTTTAGGCCTTCGCGACATAGCTTTCCAGAGAATCGACGCCCAATTTGAGCGTGTTTACCCGCATAAAATTTGGGGCTTCGCGGAGCGCTTCTTTGGTCATTGCGGCGATGCCGCTGCGTCCGCCGTCACCGATCGTAACTGGCGCAGTGAATATCTCCAGCCGGTCTGCATAGCCA
>CAZCJI010000734.1:0-1218 GCA_964498625.1 uncultured Rhizobium sp. | reverse complement strand
AGACCGGCCTCGCGATAGGCCGAGGCCAGCGAGGTCGTGTAGCTGTCCGGATTGGGATGGGCGACGATCACTGCGTGTTTCATGGCCGTTCCTTCAGGTGCCCGAGATCCCGTTCGCCTTCAGCCGGAAGCCGATCGCGGCGAAACGCATCTCGATGCCGTGGTCCAGCAGGCGGGCCTGCGCCAGGTCGAGCCGCGCCGTGGCGTCGCCGGTCCTGAGCTTGGCAAGGCCGCGGCCGAACAGCGAGGTGGCGAGCTCGGGCGTGATCGCCAAAGCATGGTCGAAATCGGCGATGGCGTCGGCGAACTTGCCCATGCGCACATGGACATAGCCGCGGCTGTCATAGGCGTTGGCATAGCGGGGATCGATCGCGAGGGCATGGTCGCAATCGGCGAGCGCGGTGCCGAGTTCGCGGTTGGCCAGCACCCGCGTCCAGCAGCGCGAATTCCACGTCCGCGCCTCGTCCGGCTTGAGCGCGATGGACCGGGTGAAGTCGGCGATGGCGGAGGTGTATTCGCCCCGCGCCTGGAAGAAATGGCCGCGCAATTCGATGCCGAGGGCGTTCTGCGGATCGAGCAGGACGGCACGGTTGTAGTCGGCCAACGCCAGGGCGTCGCGCTTCAGCATGAAATAGACGTTGCCGCGATAGCGATAGGAATTCGGATCGGCGGGCGACAGCACGATGGCGCGGGAGAAATCCGCCAGCGCCTTGCCGGGATTGCCGGCCAGCACCAGCGCGTTGCCGCGCAGATCGAGCAGGGTGACGTTGCTGGGATCGAGTTCGATCGCCAGATTGCAATTCTTGATGGCAAGATCGAGCTCGCCCCGCGTCAGCGCGTCCAGACAGGTCACGGAGAAGCGCGTGATCGCGACCTCGCGGTCCGAGGCCGCTTTCTGCTGCAGCATAGCGGCCGGCGCGCGTACGTCGGCCGGGTTGGGATAGGAGAGGCCGCGCGTGGTCCACAGCAGGACGACGAGCGCGAGAAGGAAAAGCCCCGCCGCAGCCAGTACGTGATGCGACTTGTAGGGAGCGGCGGGAAGGCGGACGGTCAATGCATTCCTCCCCTGGCCCTGTCCGCGGTCTCAAAACCCTGGCGGCGCAGGCGCTCGGCGATCGTCAGATAGGTCTGACGCAGCTTCAGCAGCTCCATCCGGATCATCGAGTCCTTCGCCAGATTGGCCAACTCCACGCATTCTTCGGCGCGATTGGTGTAGCCC
>CAZCJI010000733.1:0-1219 GCA_964498625.1 uncultured Rhizobium sp. | reverse complement strand
CTTCTGGCTGATCTACCAGGGCAGGGGGCGCAGCGGCCAGTTTCGGTCAATGCTGCTGGGTCGCTGGCGGCCGAAGCGCGACAGCTGCACGTGCAGGAGATCAAGAATGCGGAGGCTCAGCTCGCAAGCTCGAACATTGCAATTTATCCGGTGGATTTAACGGGTTTGATGAGCGGCATGGAGACGTCCGCAGCAAGGCAGGGATCTGTTTTCAACGACACTGCAATCAGCGACCGCGCGATTTCCACTCTCTCAACTCAGCAGACGAATCAAGGCACGATGGAAGAAATCGCAATTCAGACGGGCGGCAAGGTCTACAAGAATCAGAACGAGATCAAGGATGGGGTTACACTCGCGACTGGGGATGACAAAGCGTCTTATTCATTGGGTTATTACGAGGAAAACAAAAAATGGGATGGAAAGTTCCGTACCCTAAAAGTAAAACTCGATCAGGGGGATGCCCATCTCCGCTACCGCAAGGGATTTTTCGCGATCGACCCGGGACAAACCAAAGGCGCTAACTACGAAGCAGACGTTGCCGCCGCGCTACAAGTGGGAGCACCGGCCACCCAGATCTCATTCATGGCGCAAGCCAAACCAACGGACCCGGGCAAAGTTCGAGTGGTTTTTCTGGTGGACGCTCACACGTTGAGCGCCGAGGACTCGGGAGGCAACAAGAAAATGAATGTCACGATGTACGCCGGAGAATACGATGCCAGCGGAAAGAGTCTTGGCTTCCGAAGTACCAAGGTCGACAAGACATTCGACGCGGCCACGTACCAGCAGATCCTCGATCACGGCATGATGGTTCCTCTCGACATGGATGTAGCGGCAGGCGCTAAGGAACTTCGGGCGGCGGTCCTTGACGGTAGAACGGGATTCATTGGAACCGCCAGCGGGCCTATTGGACAATAAGTCCAAACAACTGAAAACCAAAAAGGGCGTCCGCTAAGGACGCCCTTTTTATCATCTGAAAATTCGGACTTTTTCCCGCACGAAGCGAGAGGTTATTCCTTCTTGTCGTCCTTGATGTCGACGGGTTCGGCGTCGTGCTGGGCCTGTGCTTCGGCGTCGGCATTTTCCATTGCTTTGCGGGTTTCTTCGGCTCGCTTGGCGCGGATTTCGGCGCGCTTCTGGCGCTTTTCGTCGAGAACCTGTTCGCTGCCGAGCAGTTCGATGAACGCCTTCTCAGCGCCATCGCCTTTGCGCCATGCGGTGC
>CAZCJI010000732.1:0-1221 GCA_964498625.1 uncultured Rhizobium sp. | reverse complement strand
CATGGTGGATTCGGTTAGCAGACAATCGCTACGTGAGCGCCTTTCCAGAATTCAGAGTCGCGGCGTCGGAAGATTTGCCTTCAAGAGCCGCGTTGCTGATCGGCCGCCCGTCTGAGTTCGAAAAACTGTTCGAATACGGCTCTGCTGAATGAAGCTCGCATTGCGAGCCCTTACGCGCCCCGGGCCGCTGGGACAGCGACGGCTGCGGACGATATGATGGCACTAGTTCATGATATAACGGTTTCGCAGCAATTTGCGCGAGGCGGCCATGCCCATCCAGTTCGTTCCTGGGAGTGAGCGATGCGACGATTCAAGCCGCGGCGTCACGTTTGAAGGCGCGGATGGCGAACGGCGAATATCCTTCATCGTGTCGCGTGAGGCCCTATCTGACGCCTACGGCGACGTTCGCACAAAGGGCGACTCGATCATGACTTTTCGCGCGCACCGCTCGCAGATCGAAGCTGTGGCCAGCAAGAAATATGTTGCCCAGAGCTTTGTCGGCCTTGTGATCGTCACGAGCGAAGATTTCTCGAAGCGATAGCGGGCCACGCATGGAGAGAAACGACTTTCTGCTCGCTGCCACATTGCTGTGTGTCTGCCTGCTGGTTGCCGCTGGATTTCATTCTAGTGTGTCTAATGAGCAAACGGCGGCCTCTTGGGTTCAAGCTGTCGGAACCATCGGTGCGGTCTGGGCGGCGATTTGGGTGGCCGGAGAGGAGCGGCGGAGACGACGCGCTGATTGGACCGGACAATCCATTATGTTCGCCGGCGGATTGTTGGCGCCAATGTCTCAGCTTGCTTTCGAGTGCACGAGAGTTCGCCATGCCTTGGCGATGGCGCAGCGGCCGCCAGACCCTCGCGGCCCTGGACCGGCGGACGTATTTGCGAACGCGCAGTTTATAATCCCTGAGCGTCTCCAATACGCCATGGAGATCATGCACCAATTCGATCCGCAGATTGTCGGGCGAATACAAACGTGCTTGACGAGTGTTACTTCCTTCAACGTGGTTCTCGAACAACTCATGTTCTGTCTTCGACGCCGCTTTCGCGGGCGTGCTAACGGATCAAGTACAAACGCGAACGAAGTAGAACGCCTGCGGTGGCAATCCGGTGGCAATTTTGCCGGGTTGCCATTCCAGCCCGATCTAAGTAATTGATCCAGTTGAGTGCCGGCTTAGCTCAGCTGGTAGAGCACCTGATTTGTAATCAGGGGGTCACAGG
>CAZCJI010000731.1:0-1222 GCA_964498625.1 uncultured Rhizobium sp. | reverse complement strand
AAATGCGGGCATGAACATGGCGGCGCGGCTGTCTCAGTCGCGCCGCTTTTGTTTGATGAAAACGCAAGCTACTCGCCCTCAAAACGGGCATAGTGGGAACCTGCGCGATCCAGGATGGGATCGTTGACGGCGAATGGGACGTTTTCTTTGGGAACGCGAGGGACGCTGTGTCCCGGTAACGAGGAGGTTTCATGAATGGATTTCTGAAAACGGCTTTTGCGGCGGGGCTTCTCTCCGCAACGGCGTTATGCGCTCAACCAGCGCAGGCCGGCATCAGTATCGGTCTTTCCTTCGGTCTGCCGGGCGCGGTCGGCTTCACTTACGATAGCGGCGGATATTGCGACGACTGGGGATGTCCCGACGAATATTGGGACATGCCGGTCTTTTACGGCCCGGTCTTCTATGACGGACGCTGGTTCAACGGCCCGCTCTACTATCGCGACTGGCATGGCGAGCGCTGGTTTTGGGTACGCGGCGGTTGGCGTCGCGACGAATGGCGCGGTCCCCGTCCGCGCTGGTGGAAGGGCAATTACCGGATAGGTCCGGCGCTCGGATACGACTTCTATCTTCGCAACGGATTCCGTCACGACCGCGACCGCTGGTGGCGCGGCAATGACTGGCGTCCCGGGCGCAATTGGGATCGCGACCGCTGGCGCGATGGTCGCGGCCCATGGATGCATCCCGGCGACCGTCCGGGTATGGGCGGTCCGGGCGGCCGGCCTGGTGACATAGGCAGACCCGGCGATGGCCGGCCTAGTGGTGGAAATATGGGCGGTCCCGGCAGTGAACGGCCAAGCGGCGGCGGAAGCATGACTGGACCTGGCGGCGGTGGCTCCATGACCGGTCCTGGCAAGCCGGGCGGTGGCACTACGGCTGGCCCCGGCGGCGGATCCATGACCGGACCTGCTGGTGGCGGCAAGCCGAGCGGTGGCGGAAGCATGACCGGCCCCGGCGGTGGCAGCATGGGCGGCCCGGCTGGCGGTGGTTCTATGACCGGTGGTGGCAAGCCAAGTGGCGGCAGCATGACCGGCCCCGGCGGAAGCGGTGGCGGATCGATGACTGGTCCCAGCAGCGGCAGTGGTGGATCCGGCGACAAGCCGAAGCACAAGAACCACGACAGCAGCAGTTCGGGTAACGGCGGCAACTAGGCCGCGATCCGCTGCAAGATTTGGCGGCCCCGGTGAGCGATCATCGGGGACGTTTTCTTTCGTAAGAAACGGCG
>CAZCJI010000730.1:0-1222 GCA_964498625.1 uncultured Rhizobium sp. | reverse complement strand
CCAGGTTTTCCTTCACGCGCACCAGGAACGTCACGGCTTCGCGGCCGTCGACGAGGCGGTGGTCGTAGGAGAGCGCGAGATACATCATCGGACGGATCTCGACCTTGCCCTCGATGGCGACCGGGCGCGGCTGGATCTTGTGCATGCCGAGGATGCCGGACTGCGGCGAATTCAGGATCGGCGTCGACATCAGCGAGCCGAACACGCCGCCATTGGTGATGGAGAACGTGCCGCCCTGCAGCTCTTCGAGCTTCAGCTTGCCGTCGCGCGCGCGCGTTCCGTAATCGTTGATTGCCGCCTCGATGCCCGCGAGCGAGAGCTTGTCGGCATCGCGCACCACCGGCACGACAAGGCCCTTCTCGGTCGAGACCGCGATGCCCATGTCGTAATAGTTCTTGTAGACGATGTCGTCGCCTTCGATCTCGGCGTTGACGTTCGGCAGCTCCTTGAGCGCGGCAATGCACGCCTTCACGAAGAAGCCCATGAAGCCGAGGCGCACGCCGTGCTTCTTCTCAAAGCTTTCCTTGTATTCGGTGCGCAAGGCCATCACATGGCTCATATCGACTTCGTTGAAGGTCGTGAGCTGGGCGGCGGTGTTCTGAGACTCTTTCAGGCGCAGCGCGATGGTGCGGCGCAGGCGGGACATCGTCACGCGCTCCTCGCGGTCGGCGTTGGCGCGTGGGCCGGCGGGGATCGGCGCGGGCGCGGGCTTCACGTCGCGTGAGGCCGCGCGGGCTTCGAGTGCGCCCAGCATGTCGCCCTTGGTCACGCGGCCATCGCGGCCGGTGCCGGCAATGGAAGCGGGATTGAGGTTGTTCTCTTCCGCGATGCGGCGCACCGACGGCATCACGGCAACGCCATCGCCAGCCGGACGCGGCGCAGCGGGCGCAGGTGCTGCAGCGGATTTCGGCGCGGGCGTGGGTTTTGGCGCCGCGCTGTCCGGATTGCTCGCGGCGACGACGGACGGGCTACCAGCCTTGCCTTCGGCAATGGCGCCGAGGATCGCGCCGACCTGAACCGTGTCGCCCGCCTTCACTGAAATGGATTCAATCGCGCCGGACGCGGGCGCCGGCACTTCCACCGTCACCTTGTCAGTTTCGAGTTCGAGCAGCGGTTCGTCGCGATTGACCGCGTCGCCCTCCTTCTTGAACCAGCGCGCGACGGTGGCTTCGGTCACGGACTCGCCCATCGCGGGGACTTTGATCTCGATGCTCATCGGAGC
>CAZCJI010000729.1:0-1225 GCA_964498625.1 uncultured Rhizobium sp. | reverse complement strand
GAAGAGCCTGGAGACGCTCGATCTACGCATGCGGGCGCATTCCGACGCCGCCGCGGCGGTCGCGGACTTCCTGGCGTCTCAGAAGAATGTGACACGCGTGCTCTATCCCTTCCGGCCCGACCATCCGCAGCACAATCTCGCCCGCACCCAGATGGACTGCGGCGGCGGCGTCGTGGCGTTCGAGGTCGAGGGCGGCAAGAAAGCGGCATTCAAGCTCGGCAATGCGCTTAAGATCATCGATATCTCGAACAATCTCGGCGATACCAAGAGCCTGATGACGCATCCGGAGACGACGACGCATCAAAAGCTGACGCCGGCGGCGCGCGCAGAACTGGGCGTGACGTCTGGCCTGCTGCGCCTGTCGGTCGGCCTCGAAGATCCCACCGATCTGTGCGAGGACCTGGAGCAGGCGCTGAAGGTGGCGTGATATGTCCGAGCATCACGCCGGCGTCCGATGGAAGCGGACGAGCGCCGATTTCACCTACAACAGCTACAACCGCGCGCATGAGATGACGTTCAAGTCGGGCGCGATCGTGCTTGCGGCGTCCGCTACGCCGGCGTTCAAGGGCGATGCGGATCGCGTCGATCCGGAAGAGGCCTATGTCGCGTCGCTCAGCGCCTGCCACATGCTGACCTTTCTCGCGATCTGCGCGCGCAAGCGGCTGACCGTCGACACCTATGAAGACGACGCGGTGGGATTCCTGGAGAAAGGCGCCAACGGGAAACTGTGGATTTCCCGCGTCACATTACGTCCGCGCATAAGTTTCGCGGCGGGAACTCCGATGAGCGCGGCGCAATTGGCGGAGATTCACCACTTAAGCCACGAGGAATGCTTCATCGCCAGTTCGGTAAAGACCGACGTGTCGGTTGCGCCACAGTCCTGAGCGCTCGTTAACGACGCACCATTACCGGTCTTGCGCAGGCCCGGATGCCTACCGATAATTTCACCATGTACGAAAGCTCGACTCGAAACATCCGCGTCGCCGTCCAGCCGGCGTTTCTCGACGATCAGTCCGATCCCGAGGAGCAGCGCTTTCTGTGGTCCTACACCGTCACGATCGAGAACAAGGGCCCCGAAGCGGTGCAGCTTCTGTCGCGCTATTGGCACATCACCGATGGCCGCGGCCAGGTGAAGGAAGTGTCGGGCGAAGGCGTGGTCGGCGCCCAGCCGGTGATCGCGCCGGGACAGAAATTCCAGTACACCAGCGGTTGTCCGCTTCCCACC
>CAZCJI010000728.1:0-1226 GCA_964498625.1 uncultured Rhizobium sp. | reverse complement strand
GGAATTTCTTCGGCGTAATCCTAGGTATGGCAGCGATTATGTCAGCCATCTCGCAGGCCATCCTACGGTCAACGAGCCGGACCATCTGAGCGCGTTGCCTTGGGGACTTCTGAGATTTGAAGACCCCGCGAATGACGCCCGGTTGGCGTCCGTCCTCTGGCAGATGAAAGCGTGTCGAGAGGTGCTTCCGCTGGCGGCGGCCAAGATGCGGCCGGGAACCGCGGTCGAGACGCTCGATCTGCCGAAGCTCCGATGCCGCACGGCCGTCTATGACTTCGGCGTGGAAGAGCGGCGTGAGGTTCTGCTGACTCAGGACGGCCGTTCGCTCCAGCTGACCGTATTTGGCTCGATACCTCTGGAGGAGGCCCTGTTGCTCACCCCTGCCTTGCCGGAGCTTCGATTCAGTCAGGCGCGCCTGCAAGCCGTGAAACGCCTTGCGGATGTGGTCAAGCACGGCTGGTTGCGCCCTTCGCTCTACCGCCGCGAGCGGCAAAGCGCGCGCCTCGCTCGGGTGGTTCAGGCGCTCGACGGCTCGCTCGCGAAGGCGCAGCAGCGGGAGATCGCTGTAGCGCTCTTTTCCAAGGAACGGGTCGACCGGGACTGGCAGGATCCGCGCAACCATCTTCGCGACCATGTGCGACGGGCGGTCGCCTACGGACGCGAACTGATGGACTCGCGGTATCGTCGCTTCCTGGACTAGGCGGTCAATTTCGAAGCAGATGCAAATAGCCGTGCTTGGTCATCCAGCGCGCACGCGTCAGGTGCGAGGCCAGGCAGCATCTCGCCCGATCCGGTTCGGTGACTGGATCGATCGCAAGGACGATGCGGGCGATGTCGTTCTGTGCAGCGCCGTCCGCTTCCGCATCCAGCAGGCGCGCGTAGATCGAGAAATGGGCGTGGTCGTAGTCGGTCAAACCGTCGGACCAGGGAACTTCGTCAGCAATGACTGCGGTTTTGCCGTCCTTGGTCATCACTCCGTCTCCAACTGCGAGCGCTCGTGACAGTGTCGCGAACGGTAGCGGCTGAAAATGCGCATCACCACTTTGCAACGCGAGTTCTCCACAGTCGAATGAATTTGCGGAGAACCTGCACCAATAACTCGCGGTTGCAGCGTGCGCATTTTTAGGGCGTCTTTCGTTGGCGCCGGGCCAGACGTTTGCGCTGCTTCGCGTCGCCCGTGGCAAGAGCAGAGATCAGATCGAGAATGAGCGTTCGGACACGCGAGT
>CAZCJI010000727.1:0-1227 GCA_964498625.1 uncultured Rhizobium sp. | reverse complement strand
CTCGCCACCGCGGATGGCGAAGCTCTGCGTCTGGAGCGGCGCGCGCTGCTGCAGCTCCGGCGAGATGGAGAGCGACTCGCCCACCGTCACCTGCACGCCCAGAAGCCCGCCGTCGCTGTCGGTGACGGTGACGATGTCCGTCTTCCCGCCGTTGGGGCCGGCCCGGTACTGGAAGTACATGTGGCTGCCGCCGTCGCTGGGGTGCACCCCACTGGCGGTGTCGGCGGTGGCGCCGCCGCTCTTGTTGTCCTGGGGTCGCACGTCCACGGCGTAGGGTGGCGAGCCGCCGCTCACGTCGATGAGCGAGACGCCCTCGGGCGCCACCGTGGGCGGCAACGCCTGCGCCGCGAGCTGCGGACTGCTCGAGTTCTGTTGTGCCGGCGCGTTGAACACGCGCCCGCAGCCCATCGAGACCAGCAGGCTCAGCCCTGCGACAAGTCGTGCACCGAGAAGTAGCTGGCCTGCGGGTGGTGGAACACCACGGCCGAGACGCTCGCCTCGGGATCCATCATGCAGCCGTCGGTGAGCTGAACGCCGATCTCCTCGGGCTTGAGCACCGCAAAGAGCTGCTGTTGATCCTCGAGACGTGGGCATGCCGGGTACCCGAACGAATACCGCTTGCCGCGGTAGTTGGCTTTGAAGCGATCCAGCATGTCGACATTCGGGCCGTCCGGGAAGCCCCAAAGCGTCCGCAACTGGGTGTGAAGGAGCTCGGCGTACGCCTCGGCAGTCTCGAGGGCCAAAGCCTGCAAGGCGTGACAGCGCAGGTAGTCACCATTTCGCTTCAAGCGCTCGGCGGCGTCGCGGATGCCGGCGCCAGCGGTGGTCACGAAGAGCGCCACCGTGTCGTCCGTGCCCTCGCTCGCCGGCTTCACGTAATCCGCGAGGCACAGCCCCTCGGCGCCCGGCTGGCGGCCGAACTCGAAGGTGGTGAGCTTCGAGCCGTTCGTATCGTAGAGGTGCAGCGCGTTGCCTTCGCTCGCGGCGCGGAAAAAGCGGTACGCGGCCTTCACGGTCATCAAGCCCGTGCGACACTCGGCGCGCAGCGCGTCCATCATCTCCTTGAGCTCGATGGCCTTGCGGCCGGACTCGGTCTGCGCGAGCTCGGAGGTGCTCGCCGTCTCGATCTGGCGGACGACGCTGCTCTTCAATCCCAGGTGCCGGCCGTAGAGCATCACCGGGTTGATGAAGCCCCAGATCTGGTCGAGCGGCGTCTGGGTGAGCACG
>CAZCJI010000726.1:0-1227 GCA_964498625.1 uncultured Rhizobium sp. | reverse complement strand
CGACGTGGAACGGCTGCGACAGGAAGCGCTGGATCTTGCGCGCGCGGGCGACGACCAGCTTGTCGTCTTCCGAGAGCTCGTCCATGCCGAGAATGGCGATGATGTCCTTGAGCGCCTTGTACTGCTGCAGCACTTCCTGCACGCGGCGGGCGACGGTGTAGTGCTCCTCACCGATCACCTGCGGATCCAAGATGCGCGAGGTGGAGTCGAGCGGGTCCACGGCCGGGAAGATGCCGAGCGAAGCGATATCGCGCGAGAGCACGGTCGTCGCATCCAGATGCGCGAACGAGGTCGCCGGCGCCGGATCGGTCAGGTCGTCGGCAGGCACGTAAATCGCCTGCACCGAGGTGATCGACCCCTTGGTCGTCGAGGTGATGCGCTCCTGAAGGTTGCCCATCTCGGTCGCGAGCGTGGGCTGATATCCCACCGCGCTCGGGATACGGCCGAGAAGCGCTGACACTTCCGAACCCGCCTGCGTGAAGCGGAAAATGTTATCGATGAACAGCAGCACGTCCTTGCCTTCCTGATCGCGGAAGTATTCCGCGACGGAGAGGCCGGTCAGCGCCACACGCGCGCGCGCGCCTGGCGGCTCGTTCATCTGGCCATAGACGAGGGCGCACTTCGAACCTTCCGCCGAGCCCTTCTTCTTCGGGTCAACGTTCACGTTGGACTCGATCATCTCGTGATAAAGGTCGTTGCCTTCGCGTGTACGCTCACCGACCCCGGCGAGCACGGAGTAACCGCCGTAGGCCTTCGCGATGTTGTTGATCAGCTCCTGCATGGTCACGGTCTTGCCCACGCCCGCGCCGCCGAACAGGCCGATCTTGCCGCCTTTGGTGTAGGGGCAGAGCAGGTCGATGACCTTGATGCCGGTGACAAGCACTTCCGCGGCGCCAGCCTGCTCGGAGAAAGTCGGCGCTTCACGATGGATCGAGGCCATGTGCTCCTGGTTGATCGGGCCGGCTTCGTCGATCGGCTCGCCGATGACGTTCATGATGCGGCCGAGCGTGGCGGGCCCGACAGGCACGCGGATCGGCGCGCCGGTATCGGTCACGGGCTGGCCGCGCACGAGGCCTTCTGTCGAATCCATCGCGATCGCGCGCACCGCGTTCTCGCCCAGATGCTGTGCGACTTCAAACACAAGACGTATTTTCTCGCCGGTACGCGGATCAGTGTTGGTCGTCTCCAGCGCGTTCAGGATCGCGGGCAGTCCGCCTTCGAACTCCA
>CAZCJI010000725.1:0-1228 GCA_964498625.1 uncultured Rhizobium sp. | reverse complement strand
CTTTTTGGCCGAAGCGTGATGCAAGCCGCTCGGCGTCCTGTGGATTGGCTGTGAGTAACAATTCGACGCCCTTGTCCGTGTCGTGCCGCTCGCGGACCTGCGCATGGCGATAGACCCAGGCCAGTCCCTCGCCATTCGCGTGGCCGAGCGTCAGATGAAGCTCGAGGTTTTCGGCGGTCAACGCTTTCTCGAAGCGCGCGAGCAGTGCCGGGATGCCCTCGCCGCTGATGGCGGAAACGGCCACCGGCGCGTCAGGACGCGCCACGTTTCGCGCTTGAAGTCCCGCGCGAATATCGCCGTCCAACAGGTCGATTTTGTTCAGGATTTCGATAAAGGGCCGTTCACCATCCGTCTCAACGCCGAGATCCGCCAGCACCTTCAACACATCGGCCTTCTGCGCCTCGGTCTCGTCATGCGACGCGTCGCGGACATGGGCGATGATGTCGGCTTCCAGCACCTCCTCCAGCGTGGCGCGGAAGGCGGCGACGAGTTCGATCGGCAGATCGGCAATGAAGCCCACCGTGTCGGAGAGCACGGCCTTCGCCCCGCCCGGCAGCTTCAGCCCGCGCATGGTGGGATCGAGCGTCGCGAACAGCAGGTCCTTCGCCAGCACCTCGGACTCGGTCAGCCGATTGAACAGGGTCGATTTGCCGGCATTGGTGTAGCCGACCAGCGCGATCACCGGCACCGGCAGGCGCTTGCGCGCGCGGCGCTGCAATCCGCGCGTGCGCTTCACGCCTTCGAGTTCGCTTTTGATCTTGACGATACGCTCGCCGATCAGGCGGCGGTCGGTCTCGATCTGTGTTTCACCGGGACCGCCGAGAAATCCGAAGCCGCCGCGTTGCCGCTCCAAATGCGTCCATGACCGCACGAGGCGCGAGCGTTGATAGGTCAGATGCGCAAGCTCGACCTGCAAGCGGCCTTCCCGCGTGCGCGCGCGTTCGCCGAAGATTTCGAGAATGAGCGCGGTGCGGTCTAGCACCTTGGTGTTCCACGCCTTCTCCAGATTGCGCTGCTGGATCGGCGAAAGCTGCGCGTTGACGACGACGACCGTGGGTTCGAGGCCGCGCGCTTCTGCGGCGATCTCCTCGACCTTGCCGCTGCCGATCAACGTCGCGGGCACCGGCCGCGCAAGCGGCGCGATGTGGCTTGCGACAACGCGCAATCCAATTGCGGCGGTAAGACCTACTGCTTCTGCAAGTCGCGCTTCCGCATCGCGGTCGAATGC
>CAZCJI010000724.1:0-1230 GCA_964498625.1 uncultured Rhizobium sp. | reverse complement strand
CTTCCTCACCCATTTCACCGCGATCAGCCGCGGCGTCATCGACCTGCGCGACGTGATCTTTTTCTTCTCGCTGATCGCACTGTTCCTGACCGCCAATGTCGTGGTCGTCGACTTGAAGAAGAGCGGCTAGAGCCATGAAGCCGCTTCCCCGCCGGATCTATGCCATTGCCGCGCTGGCGCTTGCCATCGTCATTTTCGTCTGCATCAACATCGCAGCCGACACGGCGATCACCAATGCGCGGCTCGACCTGACCGAAACCGGTCAGTTCACGCTCTCGCAAGGCACGCGCAACATCATTGCGAAGATCCCTGAGCCGATCACGCTCAAATTCTATTTCTCCAAGAAGATCGCCGCCGACTACGCGCAGACCCAGGCCTATGCGACGCAGGTCCACGACCTGCTCGAGGAATATGCCGCGATCAGCCACGGCAAGATCATCCTACAGACCGTCGATCCCGAGCCGTTCACCGCGGCCGAGGACGAGGCGACCGCCAACGGCCTCTCCGGCGCGCCGACCGACAGCGGCGACACGGTCTATTTCGGCCTGGTCGGCACCAATCGGATCGACGGCAAGGAATCGATCCCCTACTTCACCAGCGAGCGCGAGCAGTATCTCGAGCTCGATCTGACGACGCTGATTTATCACCTGTCGCAGCCGGCCAAGCCCGTGCTCGGCATCATCTCGAGCCTGCCGCTCGACACCGGCGCGGGCGGGATGCAGGCGGCGCTGCAGGGCGCCTCGCAGCCCTATGCGATCTATTCCGAGTTGGCCGAGACCTACGCGACGCAGATGCTCGATCCGTCCGCCAACAGCATTCCGTCGAATGTTTCGGTGCTGATGGTCGTGCATCCCGCCAGCCTCAGCGCCGCGGCGCAATACGCGATCGATCAGTTCGTGCTGAAGGGCGGCCACGCGCTGATCTTCGTCGATCCCAATGCCGAGCTGGCGCAGGCCGGCGGCGGCATGGATCCGCGCGGCGGCGGCAATCCGACATCGGACCTGCCGGAGCTGTTCAAGGCCTGGGGCATCGGCTATTCGCCCGCCAAGGTGATCGCCGACCGCGAATTGGCGCAGCGCGTGCAGGTCTCCGCCGATCCGCGCAATCCGGTGGCGAGCTATCCGATCTGGCTGCACCTAGTCCAGGCGGATTTCGACGACAAGGACCCCGTCACCGCCTCGATGCAGACGCTGAACCTCGCCAGCGTCGGCACGCTGCATCCGCTGAAGG
>CAZCJI010000723.1:0-1230 GCA_964498625.1 uncultured Rhizobium sp. | reverse complement strand
CGCATCAGCGTGGTCGGCATCGGCACCGAGGTCGACACCGTCACCGACTGGCCGCTCGGCACCACGGTCAAAGGCCCCGGCGCGCCATAGGCGGGATCGATCTTGTAGTTCGCGTTGAAATAGTTCTGCGCCTGTGTCTGCATCTGGGCCTGGGTCATGCCGGGCGAGGCGCCTACCGACAGCGCCGCGGCATCGAGCGCCTCGCTCAGCGCCTACTTCACGATCATGGAGCGCGCAAGGTCGAGACCCGCGCCGGCGGCGACGATCACCGGCACGAGGGAGATTGCGAAGATCATCGCGACATTGGCGTCGCGATTGCAGAGAAAGCCGCGGGCGCGCTTGTGAAGCGCGCGGAACGTGTCGGCCAGGGACATATCGGTCGTCTCGAAACTTTGGACAGCGGCGCATTATCGCGCGAACGGTATGAAAATCGCGTTGCGATTGCGCAGGATGGTTAGGCCATCGTTAGCGATGCGACGAATAATCCTCTCGAAATAAAGGAAGATTAGCGAGGTATGAACGCGGCGGTGCGATCGTAACCATTCGATGCGCCGTGTTGGCATTGCCTTAAGCGTTTGGAGAGCATGCTGGGCGCTTGTTCTTCGGATCGTTTGCGCTCCGCGTTAGAAATGTTCCGGGGCAAGAGGCTTAAGACCGGGTGCCGTGACGGGCGTGTCTTCCATCTTCACGAAAGCCGCCGGGCGCGTGCGACGCCTTGCGCGACGCATGCGCCGGGATTCGCGCAAAGGCTCGGCCGCGCTCGAATTCGGCATCATCGCGCCGGTGTTCTTCATCCTGCTCATGGGGATCGTGGAGAACGGCGTGATCTATTTCGCCGGCTCGACGCTGCAATACGCGACCGACAATGTCGCGCGCCTCGTGCGCACCGGGCAGGTTCAGGCCGCCGCCATGACGCAGGCGCAGTTCCGCACAAGGGTGTGCAACGACATCTCGCCTCTGCTCGCCTGCGATACCAACCTGCAGATCGATATGCAGTCCTATACGGGCTATACTGGCGCGACCTTCGGCTCGCCGACCGATGCCAACGGCAATCTGAACGCCGCCCTGAACAATTATCAGCCGGGCGTCGCCTGCAACGTCGTTCTGGTGCGCGCCTTCTACACTTGGAAGGTGCTGACACCGGGCCTGTCGGTGTTCCTCACCAACATCACGGGCGGCTATCACCTGATCACCGCGACCGCGGCCTTCCGCAACGAGCCATTCAACGTC
>CAZCJI010000722.1:0-1232 GCA_964498625.1 uncultured Rhizobium sp. | reverse complement strand
CCTTCTGCCCGCCGCGACGCGCGCCGCGTCAGACTACCAGGCGGCGCTGCACCTGATGCGGCCCAAGCATCCCGGCCTGTTTCCGAAAGTGCTGACGGTCTCCTCTGTCGCGGGGCAGGGCATCGCCCAGGCCTGGACCGAGATGGCGGCCATGGAGGCGATCCTGACCGCCGGCGGCGGCCTCGCCCGTCTCCGGGCGGAACAATCCCGGCGCTGGTTCTGGAGCGAGGTCCAGACCCTGATCAGCGAGACGATCCTGGAGGATTCCGCCCTGGCCGCCGACGCCGCCCGGCTGGAGGCTGCGGTGGGGTCCGGGGCCTCTCTGCCGGCCGCGGCGGCCCGCACCCTGCTGGGGCGGTTTCGGACGGCTTGACCGGCAAGGGCGCTTTCCTTATGAGGGCGCCTCTTTTGGATACGAGACTCCCATGGCACGGCGCTGCGAATTGACCGGAAAAGGCACGATGGTTGGCCACAATGTCAGCCACGCGAACAACAAGACCAAGCGGATCTACCGCCCGAACCTGCAACAGGTTTCCCTGGCCAGCGAGGCCCTGGGCAATTCCTATGTGCTGAAGATCAGCATGAACGCGCTTCGGACGGTCGATAAGGTCGGCGGTCTCGACCCCTTCCTGCTCAAGTCCAAGGACGGCGTGCTCTCGACCAAGGCGCTGCGCCTGAAGCGGGCCATCGCCAAGAAAACCGCGGCCAAAGCGGCGGCTTAAGAGCGCCCCCTAAGCCCTTAATAAAATTTACCTTGTTTCGCCTGTCCACAGGCATGGCTCCTGCACGAACTTTGCCCTAGTGTATCAAAATGTGTCAGGTCCAAAACAACTGGACCGGCGCAGGGCGGGGTGAAGTGCGGGCTTACGAATCAGGCGCGGCGCGGGGCGAATCGACCCATCGCATGGCAGTCGGCATCGACGACGGTCCTTACCGTCTGCGCGGTGCGAGCGACGCGACTTGGCACACACAGGGCTATGGCCAGAACGCGGGCATCGGCCGGCGCCTCATGGACGGGTTCCGCGCGGTGCTGCGGACGATCGTTCCGGTCCTGGCGCTCTGCACCGCGCTCGCCGCGATGTATCTCTACATGGACACGACGCTGCCTTACTTCGCCGATGCCGGCGTGCGCTGGCTGACGGTCAGCCATCTGCTCCTGCCCGTCGCGTTCCTGACCGTGCATCTCACGAATCGCCGCTACGGGCCGTCCTATGCCTTCGCGCAGGTCGTGC
>CAZCJI010000721.1:0-1234 GCA_964498625.1 uncultured Rhizobium sp. | reverse complement strand
GGATGATCGCCCAATTGAAAAATCCGCCGCCTTCGTCATCGCGCGAAAGATCGCGCCTCGAGAAATTCGTTTTCATTGCCTCTCTCCATCCCGGGGCGGCGCTGGTGGGGTGCAACGCTTGGCTGCCGGGTCGCACTGGAGATAGGGGCGGTTTGCTGCAGCGCAAATTGGCCCAGCCATGCGGAAATAGCATGCGTCCGAACCTTGAAATCCGGTCCGGCGATCACTAGCAAGAACTTAATACTAGCGGTTCAAGTCAGGTCGGCGTGTGGGCGTTGCCGTCGCGGAGAAACACCAGCTTCACCACCAACCCGAACAAAATGATGGCCGAGAATTCGCAGACCCAGCTCACCTTTGCGGGCTGCATTTCAGGCACGAATGCGCTCGCCAGCATGCCGGCCGTCCCCAGCCAGAGAAGAGCAAGGCTGAAGATTTCTGCAGACGAGATCCTGAAGGTTTTTTTTGCGGGGCGTTCTGTCATGGCCCGATCGTATCGCGCAGAGGTTTAGAGACACGTTAAGCCCCGGCCGAAAAATTGACGGGGTGCAAGGATCGCGCGCTGTCTTTTCGATACGGCTCTTCGTTCTGTGTTCGACGCTGTATTGCCTGAAATTCCGGCAAGTTCAGTACAACCAAGCGTTTGCGTGCCACCCGGTGAGGCAATTCCGGGAACATTGCGAGAGGCGCGGGCGGGGCGTAGCCTTTTGATACTTGTCAAAGGGGTTCTTCAACAGGAGGGTTTCAAATGATCAGAACATCACTTGTGGCATTAGCGTTGGTAACCTTTACCGCCTCCGGCGCGCTCGCAGCTGGCGACAAAACGTACACACTGAGCAAGAACAAGACGGTTACATCCGTCAGTCAGCCTTCCGTGCATTATTCTCCGTCCGCGCTTCCGCCCAAGGGCGGCAAAGTGATCTTCAGCAATGTCGGTACGTTGTATCCGAAGGGGCTGTATTTCTGCTGCTACGGCGACACGATCTCCGGTCCGTCGAGCGTCATCGGGACTCCTTATGCGGCGGCGCTTCAGTTCACGCCCGCCGCGAACGCAAAGGTCACCGAGATCGACGCCGGTATCGGCTTGGCTGATGGGACAAACGCCGTTGTGCTGTCGCTCTACGACGACAATGGCGGTGTGCCGGGTAACCTGATCGCAACCGGTACTGCAACCGGTCTCGGCGCGTTCGGCGATTGCTGTACGCTGGCCACCGTCAAGATCAAGAAAGCGTCGGTC
>CAZCJI010000720.1:0-1237 GCA_964498625.1 uncultured Rhizobium sp. | reverse complement strand
CGAAGCGGTCGCGCACGACCTGGATGAATTGCTGAAGCTGCGACGGCGCCATCGCCAGCTGACGATCTTCGCCCTGCCCGACGATCGACTCGATGAAGGCCTGCTCCCAGGCCGGCGACATCGCGATAAGCGGCAGGTAGCCTCCCGGCGCAAGATTGGCGTTGCAGAGTTGGCGCGCCAGACGGCCGCGCACATGCTCGGTGATGTAGAGCGCGTTCTTGGTGTGGCCGACGGCTTCGGCAATGCCTTCCAGGATCGCAGGCAGGTCGCGGATCGACACGCGCTCGCCAAGCAGGGTCTGCAGCACGCGCTGAACCCCCGTGACGGGAATTTGCGACGGGATGAGTTCGTCGACCAGCTTCTTGTTCTCCGGCGGCAGATCGTCGAGCAGCTTCTTCGTCTCGGCATAGGAGAGCAGCTCGGCCATATGCGATTTGAGAATCTCGGTCAGGTGCGTCGTCAGCACCGTGCCGGGATCGACCACGGTCAGTCCGCGGAACGACGCTTCTTCGCGCAGATTGGCGCTGACCCAGGTTGCGGGCAGACCGAACGCCGGCTCTGTCGTGTGCATTCCAGGCAGATCGACCGGCAGGCCCTTCGGATCCATGACGAGATAATTTCCGGGGAACAGGTCGCCGCGTCCGGAATCCACTTCCTTGACGCGAATGCGATATTCGTTCGCGCCCAGCTGCATATTGTCGAGAATGCGCACCGCCGGCATGACGAAGCCCATGTCTTGCGCCAATTGTTTGCGCAGCGCCTTGATCTGGTCGGTGATGCGATGGCCCTTCACATCGTTGATCAGCGGCAGCAATCCGTAACCCAGTTCCACGCGCAACAGATCGAGCGCCAGCGCATGGGCGATAGACTCTTCCTTGGGATCGGCCTCGCCCTGCGCCTTGGCTTCGGCGACGCGCGTTTCGGCTTCGGCGGCGTCTTTCTTCTTGTAGGAGATCCACGCGAGCGAACCGATACCTGCGGAGAGACCCGCGAATGCGATCGTCGGCATGCCGGGCAGCAGCGCGACTATGCCCATCACCGCGGCCGCCATACCCAGCGCCTGCGGATAGAACGACAACTGGCCCATCAGTGCTTTATCGGTCGAGCCTTCGACGCCGGCTTTCGAGACCATAAGACCGGCGGCTGTCGAGACGATCAGCGCCGGCATCTGACTGACAAGGCCGTCGCCGACGGTGAGCAGTGTGAAGGTCTGCGTCGCGTCGCCGAAGCTCATGCC
>CAZCJI010000719.1:0-1238 GCA_964498625.1 uncultured Rhizobium sp. | reverse complement strand
ACCATCCGTTCTTGCGCAAGTTGCGCGACCTCAAAATGCCGCTTGTAACCGCGGTAAATGGCGCGGCCGCAGGCGTCGGCATGAGTTTCGCGCTTATGGGCGATCTGATCGTTGCCGCCCGCTCCGCCTATTTCCTGCAGGCCTTCGCACGAATCGGCCTTGTGCCGGACGGCGGCTCGACATGGCTGCTGCCCCGCCTTGTCGGTCTCGCACGCGCGCGCGAGCTTTCGCTGCTCGCAGAAAAATTACCGGCGGAGTTGGCGCTGGGATGGGGCCTTATCAATCGCGTAGCCGAAGACAATGCGCTGCTGGACACCGCGCTTGGCCTCGCCAAGCGTCTCGCCGACGGACCGACCCAGTCCCTCGCCCTGATCCGGCGTCTTTATTGGGATAGCCCACACAATTCCTACGAAGTTCAGCTCGATCAGGAAAAGCAGTCCCAGCAAAAGGCAGGCAAGACGAAAGACTTCATCGAAGGAGTTACGGCTTTCAGCCAAAAGCGCCCAGCGAAGTTTACAGGTCACTAGTGAAATCTCCGACTAGTCAGCCGACGACGTAAGATTTTGCAAGTATTTGGCGCGTTTATAGACATTTCCTAACCCACTCGCGCGCCCGTGACTTGCGCGCCGCCACGAGTTTCGGCCCTAATGGCCGAGTCGAAAAATAGCGCCACGGCAATCGCCGAAGAGCGCAGGGGTTGCTTTGGTTCATTCTCACATAAGGAGTTCACTATGCGTCGGAGCCTGATCGCGCTCATGGGCGCGGCTTGCGTTGCATCTGTCAGCGCAGCCGTTTTTGCGGCGGAAGATATGTCCGCTCACCACACACAATATGGAACTTGGGGCGTCGAACTTTCCGGCATGGATAAGACCGTGCGGCCGGGCGACAACTACTTCATGTTCGTGAATGGCACTTGGTACAAAAACGCGACCATCCCGCCGGATCGCTCGAGCAGCGGATCGTTCCAGGATCTGCGCATCCTCAGCGAAAAGCGTATGCAGGAAATCGCTGCCGGTCTCGACGCTCGCGATTACGCCAGTCTGACCGACGAAGAGAAGAAGCTCCGCGATCTCTACGACGCCTTCAACGATCAGAAGGGTATCGACGCTGCCGGCCTAGCGCCCGCGAAGAAAGATCTCGATTACATTGCGAGCCTCAAAACGCCGCAAGATGTCGCTACCGCGATGGGTCGCCCCGAGCTCACGCTCGACAGTCCGTTCGGCTGCGGTATCGGTATC
>CAZCJI010000718.1:0-1243 GCA_964498625.1 uncultured Rhizobium sp. | reverse complement strand
AGGGAAGCATGGTTCGCTGCCCGATTGCTTTGTTGCAATCGGAATTCAGGAACAGCGAACATGTGCGCAATCTTTTCGTCAGCTATTCGGAAACGCAGCTGTCCCAAGTTCAGCAGACGGTTGCTTGCAATGCCATGCACACGACGGAAGAAAGAATGTGCCGATGGCTCCTCATGATGCACGACCGTGCGCAAGGCAAAGCCCTGCCATACACGCATGAGTTCCTGTCGCACATGCTGGGCGCCAATCGGAAGTCGGTAACGCTTGCCGCGCAAGCGATGCAGGCGGCGGGTCTGATCAGCTATCGACGGGGAAAGATTCTGGTTGTCGATCGACCCGGCCTCGAAGCGGAGTCATGCGAATGCTACGCCATCGTCAAGGAGCGCTTCGACGCTTTCCTGAAGCCGCCCGCGAGTGCGGTTCAGGGCAATACAAAGGGGCGAAACAAGAAGGCCGACGAATCCGATAGCCTCTGACGATCTGCGCGATTAGTTCAAAACCGCAACGCGTGGAGCGAAGAGCGCGCGCAGCGCGGTGGCGAGTTGTGCGCCGTCATATGGCTTTTGAATATAGCGCCAATCAGCCGGAAAACTATCAGCTTTCGCAACACCGGATGTCATGATCAGGCGAACCAGCGGCCAGCGCTCGGCAATGGCGCGCCCAAGATCCATTCCATTCTGATGCCCGGGTATGCGGATTTCCGTAAACACCGCGTGGATATCGCTGCGTTCTTGTAGGATCGTCATGGCCTCGCTGGCGTTGGGCGCATCGAGCACGGCGTAGCCGGCGTCCCTGACCATCTGGACCGTTTCCATACGAATGATCGGTTCATCCTCTACGACCAGGACAACAGGTTTTTCGAACATTTTAGTCCTCGCTTCACGTCATCGCGATTGGACGAGACGCAACATGGAGTGGCTTAAAGGACCGGTTAGTTCATTTTGCCGGTCGCGATATCGGATAAGTCGCTGTCTGCGAGCGCGGCCCAAACTCCGGCCATCCGAACAAAATGCGACTGCAGACTCGGGCGATTGGTTTCGACCGCAAGCTGCTTGCAGTCCGCTTCTAGGCGGAGGCACTCCAACGCATGCTTTCGCAAGCCATCTGACCCGAACACAGCACACCTCTAAATTCTGAGGCGCGATTGTCGCATGTCACCGAACGTCCAGTCGGTGGCGTACACCACGGATAAAGTTGAACGAAACGGCTGTTTGAGAAGATGTATCGATACTGTTTTCGCATC
>CAZCJI010000717.1:0-1250 GCA_964498625.1 uncultured Rhizobium sp. | reverse complement strand
CGTTCGCGTCGGGATGAAACCGCTTCACAAGTTCCTTATACCGCGCCTTGATCTCGATCAAGGTGGCGGAAGGCTCCAGTTGGAGCGTGTCGAACGCGGTGAGTTGCAGACGCGTAACCTGACGTTCCGGACGGCGCGGTTTATTGGCTTCTTTCTTCTCTTTGGTCGCGCCAAAAGCATTGTCGAAGTCGAAGCTGTTGAACGGATCCTGCATACGCGCCCCGCGTTTTCCGAGCGGCCAGGTCGGGCGGTGGCCTATGATGGCCTCGTTACGGAAGCTTTCGATTTCGCGCTCGCTCATGCCCTTGAAGTAATCCCAGGACTCGTTGTGCGCGCGCGCGTGCGCGAGGCAGAGCCAGATATGTTTGGAGAGGTCCTCGCGGCTTTTCGGCACGCGATAGGCACCTTCGTCCTTGCATCCGGGTTGCGCGCAGGGACGCACGTCCACAACGGTCGCGGCAATCGCGGCGGCATCCGGCTTGATGCGGATGCTCTCGCGGAACCGGGAGTTGGGACGTGATTTGACCATGAACGAATTATGGGATCGAAGAATGAAAAAACAAGAAAACGTATTGCTTGACAGGCACGCGAAACGCGCCGATGCCTGATTTATGACAATTGCCGATACGATGCGCGAGAAACTGACGGCCGCCTTCGCGCCGGAGACGTTGGAGATCGTCGATGAAAGCGCGAAACATGCGGACCATTCCGGCGCGCGTCCAGGCGGCGAGACGCATTTCAACGTAAGAATTGTCTCAAAAACGTTCGAAGGCTTTTCTCGCGTCGAACGCCAGCGTCGTGTCTATGCCGCACTCGCCGATGAGTTGAAGACACGCGTCCACGCACTGTCTCTTACGACGCTGACGCCCGCCGAGGTGTGGACCGAGCACTGACTAGCCCGGCGGAACGCTGTCCTTATCGACGGTGGCCGGCGGCGTCACGCGCAGCGCCGTGATCTGGTTGCGTTGCCGGCGGAGGATCTCGAACTTGTATCCGAAAAACGCGAACCGCTGACCGATTTCGGGGATCGTGCGCGCTTCGTGAATGACGAGCCCGGCAATGGTTGTGGCTTCCTCATCGGGAAGGTCCCAATCCAGATCGCGGTTGAGATCGCGTATCGGGACCGTGCCGTCGATAAGATAGGATCCGTCCGGCTTTCGGCGCACATCGGGACGGCTATGGGCTTCGTGCTCGTCGGGAAGTTCGCCGAAGATTTCGTCGAAAATATCCTCAAGTGTCACCAGACCCTG
>CAZCJI010000716.1:0-1253 GCA_964498625.1 uncultured Rhizobium sp. | reverse complement strand
CACGCATCGCTATCCCGACAAGGCGCTGTTCCTGTCGCTCGACACCTGCCCGGTGTACTGCCGGTTCTGCACGCGCAGCTACGCGGTCGGCGTCGATACCGACGAGGTCGAGAAGGTCTCGCTCAAGGCGACCGAGGAGCGCTGGGCACACGCGTTCCAGTACATCGGCGAGCGGATCGAGCTCGAGGACATCGTCGTGTCGGGCGGCGACAGCTATCAGCTCAAGGCGCGGCAGATAACGCTCATCGGCAACAAGCTGCTCGAGATGCCGAACATCCGGCGCATCCGGTTCGCGACGAAGGGTCCGGCGGTGATGCCGATGAAGCTCATCACCGACCACGAGTGGCTCGACGCGTTGACCGCGGTCGTCGAGCGCGGCCGCAAGCTGCACAAAGAAGTCGTGCTGCACACGCACTTCAACCATCCCAACGAGATCACCGCGATCACGAAACGCGCGCTCGACGGCGTGTTCGAGCGCGGCATCATCACGCGCAACCAATCGGTGCTGCAGCGCGGTGTCAACGACACCGTCGAGACCATGCAATTGCTGGCCAAGCGGCTCGGGCATTGCCAAGTCCACCCGTATTACGTCTACGTCCATGACCTCGTGAAGGGCGTCGAGGATCTGCGGACGACCCTGCAAACCGCGCTCGACATCGAGAAGGCCGTGCGCGGCGTGACTGCGGGCTTTCACACGCCGACGTTCGTCGTCGATGCGCCCGGCGGTGGCGGCAAGCGGGTCGCCCACAGCTTCGAGCACTACGATCGCGACACCGGGATCTCGGTGTTCGCGGCGCCCTCGGTCAAGCCGGGGTTCTTCGTCTACTTCGATCCGATCGATACGCTCGCTCCTGCGATCCAGCAGCGGTGGAAGGACCCCGTCGAGCAACAGAAGATGGTCGACTCGGCGATCGCGGCGGCAGAAGCGACTCGGCGCGAGACCGCGCACGCGAGCTCGGTGCCGCACTGAGTTGTCACATCGCCGTGCTACGCGATCGGGCATGACGATCTCGATCGGCACGCCCAAGAGTGCTCACGCAACGCGCGTTTTGATGCTTGGCTCCGGCGAGCTCGGCAAAGAAGTCACGATCGAGCTGCAGCGGTTCGGCGTCGAGGTCATCGCGTGCGATCGCTACGCCGATGCACCGGCGATGCAGGTGGCCCACCGCAGCCACGTCATCGACATGCTCGACCGCGCGGCGTTGCGCGCGGTGATCGAGCGCGAGAAGCCGCATCTGATCGTGCCCGAGATC
>CAZCJI010000715.1:0-1257 GCA_964498625.1 uncultured Rhizobium sp. | reverse complement strand
CGCATGATCCTGAAGCGGCCTATTGCTTGGGTGTCGGTGGTGGACCGAGATGCGCCAGAACATCCTGCGCCTTGAGCGCGCGCGGCTCGCGTGACGCCTGATCGTCTTTCAACAAAACGATTTCGGCATAGGCGGTGTAGTTCGATATCGGAGTGGCCTCGGTCGGGCCGAAATCCCAGCTGTGCCAGTACCAGCCATAACCCGCCCAGGCCGGACCCGCGAAATCACTGATATAGCGTGTGCGTGTTTTCGTATCCCGGTGATCGAACACAAACCATGAGTAGCCCGCGTTGAGCGTGATCTCGGCGGCACGGCGCAAAAGAAAGTCTTCGACCATTTCGCGGCTCGTAGCCGAGCTGCCGTGATAGCTGACGCGGAAGCGGTTCTCCGCGAGCTGCTTATCGGTATAGCCCTGCCCGCCCTTTTCGGTTTGTGCCTGATAGACCGGCGTGGTCTCACAACCCGACAGACCGACCAGCAAAAGCCCGGCGACGGCGGTCAAAATCCTGACATTCATGGGCAAATCTCCCCAGAAGCTCCGCAGATAGTAACGCAGAAACCTAGGATTTCCGCCGCAAAATAAGTTCCACTTGATTACTGACCAGTCAGTTATTTAATATGAAGCATGAGCCAAGCTGAAGCCCTGCCCGTTGCCCGCTGGACCCGCCGCAAACAGGCGCGCCCCACTGAAATCCTCGATGCCGCACTGAGCGTATTCGCGGAGAAAGGCTACGCCGGCACGCGTATGGACGAGATCGCGCGCCGCGCCGGTGTCACCAAGGGCACGATCTATCTCTACTTCGAAAGCAAGGAGTCCGTATTCAAAACATTGGTGCGCGAATCGATCGGCGCCACGCTGGCTGGCGTGACTGCCAGCGTCGGCAGCTTTCAGGGTTCGGCGAAAGACCTGTTGCGCTTTGCGCTTGGAGCAATGGCGCATCTTCTTACCACCTCCGACCGCGTCGTGTTGCCCAAGATCATCATCGCCGAGAGCGGCAACTTCCCAGAACTCGCGCGCTTCTATCGCGAAGAGATCGTCGACAAGGGCATCGCGCTGATGTCATCGCTGATCGAGCGCGGCATTGCGCAGGGCGAATTCCGCAAGGTGCCTATTCAACATGCTGTGCGTCTGTGCATCGCACCTGTCCTGCTCGGCGCGATCTGGCGCGTGACCTTCGGGCAGTTCGATCCCGAACCCTATGACTACAAGGGCCTGATCGACACGCATCTCGATGTGCTGTTCCGCGGCCTCTCGAC
>CAZCJI010000714.1:0-1258 GCA_964498625.1 uncultured Rhizobium sp. | reverse complement strand
CATGTCGCTCAGGTCTATGGCGGTGCCTCGCTCGCATTTAAGGGAAAAAAGGGCGGCTTGGCACCTTGGCAGGAACGGCGTGCGAAGGACTTGATCGAATATCGGCTCGGAACAGATCTTTCGTTGGACGAATTGGCAAATGCGTGCGGTTTGTCTATCGCCCATTTCGCCCGCGCGTTCCGTTTGTCCGTCGGAGAGACGCCGCACAGATGGCTGATGCGGCGCCGCGTCGATGCCGCTCAACACCTCTTGCAGGATACCGGAAAGCATCTCGCGGAGATTGCGACGGATTGTGGCTTTGCTGATCAGGCTCACTTTACGAATGTGTTTACGAGTTTCGTCGGGACACCGCCGGGTAAGTTTCGGCGCGAGAAGACCGCTCTCAATAGACGACCAGCCTATCAATAGACGAGCGCTGAGCTCGGCGTAGCGAAGCGACGCTACAGTAGATCGATCTCGCGCATGCTGATCTCCACAAGCACCGGATCCCAGATGGGCTGATAGTCGCCCTGATATCCAACCACGCGTCGGGTGGCCGGAATCATGATGCCATCGACGTCGCGATAGTCATATGCGTAGTTCAATCCTTGGGCGCCACCGAGCACATCGACGGTATAGTCATGCCGCCGCAGAAGACCGTCGGGTCCGAAGCAGAAATGCTGCGTCCGGGTGTGGCTTTTGACGGTGTCCGGAAATGTCACCCTAAGCCGTCGGCATTTCTCTCCATCGATCGTGACGGATTCGACCTCGTCCGTCAGGAAGCCTGGCTGAGCATAGAGGAACGGCGAGTTGAGGTAGGTCCAAAGCGCCTCGCCGCAGAAGTAGGTTACGTGGAGGTCGTCCCACGGCGTCTCCTGGGTCTGGCCATCAAAGGAGCGCTCCGCGTCGTCGCGCTCCGCAATCACTTCGCCCGTCGTGGTCTGCAGGACCACATGCGCCGGTTCGAAAACCATGCGCTTACCCGCAAGTGCTATCGCAACGTGCTCTCGTCTTGTATCGACGACGAACTCCACCTCTTTGAGGACGTCACCGCGTCCCTTTACGAACCAAATCGCCCCGGTGATCGAGCCTTTAACGCGTATTCTGCTTATCCGACGCCAGCGCGCCATACCACCGTGTGCGTCAATCGCGATGTTCAGCAAATCATTCACGTCCTTGCCTCCAATGCTGACCGCGTTGTGAAATTAGGTCGGTCTGGGAGGTCAGCGTTTGTCGAATCCGACCTCCATTGCGAATTTCGATCCAAATATTTGGACTC
>CAZCJI010000713.1:0-1259 GCA_964498625.1 uncultured Rhizobium sp. | reverse complement strand
GAATCAGCACGGTCTGCCCGGCTTTGAGATGGCCGAACTCGAACAGGCAATCGTCGGCCGTGCCGAAGGCAACCGGCATCACGGATGCCTTGCCTACGTCGAAGCCGGCAGGGATATGCCAGGCGGCTCTGGCCGGAACCGATCGCAGCTCCGCGTGAGAACCATAGGCACTGCACGTCGCAACCTTGTCGCCGACTTTGAAACCGGTGACGTCCGCGCCGACCTCGATCACCTCACCGCCAGCTTGATAGCCGACAATGTGCGGCCGTGTGGCCAAGGGGCCTGCGAAGCGATTCAAGATATCGCCGCCCTCGATGCTGATGGCCTCAACGCGCACCAAGACGCCCTTGGGATGGCAGACCGGATTCGGAACGTCCTCATATTTGAGTACGCTGGGATCGCCGTTTTCGTAATAGACCGCCGCTTTCATGGTGAGCTTCCTTCTCTGTTTTGTTGGTGTCGATGAAGTTTGTCTGATGCAATCACACCGTAAGGGCCGACAAAGACGACACCTCCTACGCGAGCGAGCCCGTGATCGACGCACGTTGCGAGATTTCGATCGCGTTACCGTCAGGGTCGCACACCATGGAAATGCGGGCAGTTGTGCCGAGCGTCGTCGGCTCCATCCCTGCGCGTCCACCGTGGCGCAAGATGTGCGCGTGTTCAGCATCGGTCTTGAAAACCTGGAAGGTAATGTAGCGCCAGCCTTTGCCGGTCGCCGGTGAATCCACCGGCGCGTCCGCGGATGCTTCGAGCAGCAGCATCGTCTCGCCGGCCCGAAAGAATCCCGGCGCGGTTTCTTCGAGGCCCAGCGCCTCGGTGTAGAATTGGCGGTGTGCGGCGAGGTCGCGCACCTTCAACCGGATTGCGATCTGCGCGATGCCCCATGCGCCTTTCGGGATTAATGTCACCGCATTGCCGTCGGGGTCGTGCAGCGGCCGCGCGGCGGCGAGTCCATCGCGTGCAATCAGCAATTCGACATAGCCCGTCGGTAGCGTCTCGGGCAGCGGTTCGTAGTGACTATTGATCTTGAGCACCGAACCGTTGATGTCATGGCGATACTGCTTCACGCCGCGGCGGATCGGCAGTGTGTGATCGAAAACAGCGCCCACGTCGTTCCGCCAGAAGGCAAGCATGGCGTCCAGATTGTTCGTGTTCAGCCCGATATCGACGCATGGCTTGGCGAGATTCACGCGGGAGATCCTCGTCGGCGTATCTGCAGGAGTTGTTGGCAGTCAACGTATTGGCGAATGAGCTGC
>CAZCJI010000712.1:0-1261 GCA_964498625.1 uncultured Rhizobium sp. | reverse complement strand
TGGTTACGGTGCGCGTGGCCGCAGCGCTCCGCATGTTCCACCACCATGATGGTCGCTTCCCGCACATCGACGCCGACTTCGATCACCGTGGTGGCGACAAGCACGGAGAGTTCGCCCGATTTGAACTGCGCCATCGCGGCATCGCGTTCGGCGGCTTTCATCTTGCCGTGGACGAGGCCGACCTTGGGGCCGAGCGCCTGCTTCAGTTCGCGCGCGCGGTCCTCCGCGGCGGCGAGATCGATGAATTCGGATTCCTCGACCAGCGGGCACACCCAATAGGCGCGCGCGCCTCTCTGAAGGGCCGTGCGCAAATGTCCGACGACTTCATCCAAACGCTTGTCATCGACAAGCCGCGTCTCGACCGGCTTGCGGCCCGGCGGACGGCCGGTGAGCCGCGAGACATCCATATCGCCATAGGCCGTGAGCGCGAGCGTGCGCGGGATCGGCGTCGCCGTCATCACAAGCACATCGGCAGGCCGCGCGCCTTTGCCCTGGAGCTTCATGCGCTGATGCACGCCGAAGCGGTGCTGCTCATCGACCACGGCCAACGCCAGATCCCTGAACGCGACATCTTCGGAGAACAGGGCATGGGTGCCGACAAGAATATCGATGTCGCCGTTCGCGAGCGCCGCGAGCGTCTGATCGCGCACGGGTCCGCGTTCGCGTCCGGTGAGAATGGCCATGCGCACGCCGGCCGCCTTCGCCAGCGGTTCCAGCGACGCCATATGCTGACGGCAGAGGATTTCCGTTGGCGCCATCAACGCGCCTTGACTGCCGGCTTCGACGGCATCGAGCAGTGCCATCATTGCGACGACGGTTTTGCCCGCGCCGACATCGCCCTGCAGTAACCGCAGCATCCGCGACGGTGCGGCCATGTCGGCCTCGATCTCGGCAAGCGATTGCTTCTGCGGATCGGTGAGCGTGAAGGGCAGGGCGGCGACGGCCTTCGCCCTCAAATGTCCGTCGCCTTTGATCGCGCGGCCCTTGCGGCCTTTCATCTGTTCACGGATCATCAGGAGTGCGAGCTGGTTCGCGAGCAGCTCGTCATAGGCGAGGCGCTGGCGCGTGGCAGTCTCCGGCGAAAGATCGGCTTCGTGCGCGGGATTGTGCGCGGCCCGCAACGCCGCGGTGAAGCCTTCCCAACCGCGAGACTTGCGAAATGCCGCGTCCTGCCATTCCGGCATCGCAGGCACTTTCTCCAGCGCCGCGCGGATCGCCTTCGACAGCGACTTCGCGGGCAGGCCTTCGGTCAGCGCATAGA
>CAZCJI010000711.1:0-1262 GCA_964498625.1 uncultured Rhizobium sp. | reverse complement strand
TCATCTGCCAAAGCACCGCCGCCGAGCGTGCGTCGTTCATCGGATTCTAGAATCTCAGAAGACCCCAGGGCAAGGCGCCCAAATGGTCGGGCTCGTTGTCCGCGGGGTGGCCTGCGAGATGGCTGGCATAGTCGCTGCCATACTTGGTATTGCGCCGGAGAAATTCCCAAGCCCACGCCGTGCGGGGAAGAGAGGCCATCCAGCGGTAGTTTTCAGGATCGCGCCAGTCGCCTTTTGACGTCGGTGCGAGTGTTTTGGACACAGCGAAGTTCACGCGCGCTTCCCACTTTGCTCACCCCCGCGATTGGTTATTGGTCTGGCTTGTCTGTGGCGTGGCGACGGCCAATCTTGTTCGATCCGTCTGCCACCCGAAACCGGGGCCAAAGCCGACCGGTCATCTTGCAATTTAGACGAGTAGGTTCGGGAAGCCAAGGACCTTTTTGCTTGCGTTAGCCTCCGTATTTCAAGGCTTCACTTCAATGTTATTTGGTTCCCTCAATGCAACCTTTCAACTGAATGTCGCGAGGTCGACAGGAAGCTAGCTTTTAGCCAGACGCAGGAGCGCCGTTGCGACCCGATCAAATGGTTCTCGGCTTTTCTCCGCCCTGCACAACACCACTGCTCCTTCGCTCGCAGCGACCAAAGTGGTGGCCAACTGGCCTGCGGCGCTTTTTTTCATCCCGCCGGTGACGAGCAAATCAGCAAGCAGATCCGTCCAGGCGCGAAAGATCGTCCCGGCGTGTTCCAGGAGCGAAACGTCATTCGCCGCCACGGTGACTGCCAGGACCGCGCAACCAGCAGACAGATGCGAGCGGTCGAGAAGCTCGCGCCACAAACCTAGAAACCGTTCGGCAACAGCGACCGCCGATTGACCGCGAACACCTTCCATAAAAGCGAGTACGCGTTGGCTCGCGAGATCTAGCGCGGCGTGCAGCAGTTCATCTTTGCCGTTCGGAAAGTGATGATAGATCGAGCCGCGCGGGGCGGCCGTCTCCTCAAGCACATCGGCGAACGATGTGCCTTCGACCCCCTTCGTGGCTAGGAGCTTGACCGCAGCCTCGATCATCCGGGTCCGCACATCGCCTTTCTGCATCTTCCATCCTCGAATCGCCGTCCGACGAGGCTACCCCAAGGCCTCTATGCAGAGCATCATAGTTTTGCTAGAAATATGTATGTCAACATACATAGGATCGCAAATGACCGCGCCATTGCAGGAACTCCGCCAGTTCAAGGTCCAGGAACCCGTGCCGGGCTATTGGCGC
>CAZCJI010000710.1:0-1263 GCA_964498625.1 uncultured Rhizobium sp. | reverse complement strand
TCTTCACCGCCTGTGCAAGCCAGTTCGAGATCAAACTGGATAGAAGGCCGCAGGGCTGCACCTGGGTGGCCCGCATTCGCGGGCCATGACAGTTTTTTAGCTCGCTTCAGCCGCGTCATCGCGCTGGGTGATCCGTCCGCCGTGCAAGGCGCGCTCCAGTCCCCACGCGAACAGCATCGCGCCCACGCCCATGGCCGCCATCAGGAAGTAAGTGCGCCCGCCAAACGCCGGATAGAGCAGCCCCGAGGCATAGGTCGCCAGCCCCATCGCGACGCCGTTCGAACCGACGGCATAGAGACTCTGCGCCGTCGCCGAAAGCCGCGGCGGCACGGCTTTGAGGATGAAATACATCGCGCCCAGATGGGCCAGCGCGAAGGTCGCGCCGTGCAGGATCTGCGCGAAGACCACGAGCGCAAAGGGTGGGTCGAAAGCCAGGATCGTCCAACGCACCACGCATCCTATTCCTCCGAGCAACAACAGCCGCGTCGCTCCGATGACGCGGAACAGCTTGAGCGAGACGGAGAACAGCATCGCCTCCGCCACCACGCCGAGCGGCCAGATCGCGCCGATCAGCGCGCCGCTATAGCCCAGCCTGAGCCAATGCAGCCCGCCATAGCCGTAATAGAAAGCATGGCTCCCCTGATCCAGGCTCGCCGCCGCGAAGAACAGCAGGAACGGCACCGAGGCCATCAACTCGCGCGCCTCCGCGAAGGTCGCGCGCAATCGCGACGACAGCTTGCCCGGCGCATGGTCGCGCGGGAGCGCCGGCAAAAAGCAGATCGAGGCGAAAGCCAGCGCCAGCGAAATGCCCAGCCACGGCGCCAGCACGATCATGCCGAACCGCGCGATGGCGAGCCCCGCCACGACATTGCTCAGCGCATAGACCATCGAATTCCACATTCGCACCCGGCCGTAATCGAAGCCGAACCGCTCGGCCAGCCGCATGCTGACACTTTCCTGCAGCGGCGAAGCGGCGCTGCCTGCGACATTCGCGGTCACCGCCACGACGAAGATCTGGAACGGCCCGATCGCCCAGTTGAGCGCGAGATAGCCCGCGAACTGCAATCCGAACAGCAGGATCATCATGCTGCGCCGGTCGTCGCGCGCATCCGCGATCATGCCGGTCAAAGGCGGCACGATCACGCGCAGCAGCATGCCGGCCGACAGCAGCGTGCCGAGCAGCGCGGCGCTCATGCCCTTATACGCGAGCCAGGCGCCGAAGAACGGGATGTAGATGCCGCCGCTCAGGCCCGTCGCGGCGTA
>CAZCJI010000709.1:0-1272 GCA_964498625.1 uncultured Rhizobium sp. | reverse complement strand
TCGGTACACACCTGAGGAGAAGGCGCGGGCGGTCCGGCTGGTCCGGCAGCTGCGCAAGGAGCTGGGCACCAGCCACGGCACGATCCAGCGGGTCGCTGACCAGATCGGCTGTGGGGTGGAGTCGCTGCGGATCTGGGTCAACCGGGCTGATGTCGATGACGGTGTTGAGCCGGGCGTGACGACCGCGGAGCACAAGCGGATCCGGGAGCTGGAGCAGGAGAACCGGGAGCTGCGCCGGGCGAACGATCTGTTGAAGCGGGCGTCGTCTTTCTTCGCGGCGGAGCTCGACCGCCCACAGAAGTGATCGTCGAGTTCATCGACGATCAGCGCGCCGAGTTCGGAGTCGAGCCCATCTGCAGCGTGTTGCAGGTGGCTCCGAGCACGTATTACGCGGCGAAGTCCCGACCGGTGTCGGCGCGGGCGATCCGGGACGCGGTGATGATCCCGGTCCTGGTTGCGATCTGGGCGGCGAACTATCGCGTCTACGGCGCGCACAAGCTCTGGAAGGCGGTCCGGCGAGCGGGACATGACATTGGTCGTGATCAGGTCGCCCGGTTGATGCGCCAGGCTGGCATCGAAGGCGTGTGCCGCCGCAAACGGCTGCGCACGACCCGATCCGATCCGGGCGCGACGAGGCCGGCGGATCTCGTGAAACGCGACTTCACCGCGACCGCACCGAACCAGTTGTGGGTGACGGACCTGACGTATGTGCCGACCTGGGCCGGTGTCGCGTACGTGTGTTTCATCGTCGACGCGTTCTCGCGGATGATCGTCGGCTGGCGCGTCGCTGGACACATGCGGACCGGGATGGTCCTCGACGCGCTCGAGATGGCGCGTTGGTCGCGCGGCACCCAACTCGAAGGACTTCGGTGTCACTCCGATGCCGGCAGTCAGTTCACGAGCATCCGTTACGGCGAACGACTCGCGGAGCTCGGCGCCGTCCCTTCCGTCGGTTCGGTCGGCGATAGCTACGACAACGCGCTTGCCGAGACCGTGAACGGGCTCTACAAGACCGAGCTCATCCGCGGTCCCAGCCAAGGACCATGGAAGACCGTCGAAGATGTCGAGCTCGCGACGCTCGGTTGGGTGCACTGGCACAACACCGAACGTCTCCACGGCTACCTCGGCGACGTTCCACCCACCGAGTTCGAAGCCACTCATTACGCTGCGCTCGCCGCCACCAACGAGGCGGCCTAAAACCAAACCAACGAGTCTCCATCAAACCCAGGGCGATTCAACACCTACGCTGGACAGAGACCGACTGCAGTTCCG
>CAZCJI010000708.1:0-1273 GCA_964498625.1 uncultured Rhizobium sp. | reverse complement strand
AGGTTGGACTTCCAGCGGTTCTGCGGCTCGCCGCAGTTCGGTCCGTAGACGCCGGCGCAGTGCAGGATGGTGCCGTCTGCCAGGGTCGTGTTGTTGACCGTGACGAGCGTACCGACTGCATTGATCGACAACGAACCGGCCTTCTCCCAGCCCCAGTCGTTCATGTCGATGTCGTAATTGACCTCGGCATCGAAGCCCTGGACCTTGTCGCCACCGATGTTGCCTTCGGCGGAGACCACATAGCCCGTGTTCTGGGTGTAGATGGTGCCCAGCGTGTCACGATGAATGAACGAGCAGGCCGGAGCCGCCGCGCTCTGAGTCGGGTTCAGCGTGGTGCTGTAGCAAGACGCAAGGATCGACGCGATCGGGGTGGCCGTGATGTAGCCGCCGATCTTGATGTTGTAGTAGTCGACCGTCGCGGTGAAGCCCGGGATGAAGGTGGGCGTCAGCACGACACCGAGCGTCCAGGAGTCGGAGGTTTCCGGCTTCAGGAACGGGTTGCCGCCGGTGGCCGCCTGGCACTGGTTCGACGGGCAGTTCAGAGCGCCCGTGAACTGAACGCCGGTCGGGACGCCGGTCGCGTTGCAAAGCGCGGCCGTGGTCACGACATTGGAGATCGTGCCGCACGGATCGCGACCGGAGTTGGCCGAAGAGCCACCTGCCGGCGTGAACAGTTCCGACACGTTCGGCGCACGAACGGCGCGCTGGAAGCTGCCGCGGAAGCGCAGATCGTCCACCGGCTGCCACTCGAGACCGACGTTGTAGGAATGCGCGTCGCCGGCCGTGTTGTAGTGGTCGTAACGATAGGCGAGGTTGGCCGTCAGGCTCTCGAAGAACGGCACGTCCTCGACGATCGGAACGCGGAACTCCATGTAGCCTTCCGGAACGTCGAAGCCACCGCCGACCTGCGCCGACGACTGGAAGCCGACGAGGTTGCCGGTCGCCAGGTTGTGGTCAGGCGTGTTGTGCGCTTCTTCCTGACGGTATTCGACGCCGAACGCAGCGCCGATCGGCTCCTTGGCCCACGGGCTTTGGAGACCGATGAAGCCGAGATCGCCGGTCGCCGTGGCCTGCACGTCCCACTGATCGACAGATGCGATGTCGAGCAGGTTTTCACGGATGTAGTTGACGTTCGCTGCCGTCAGACCGCCGTTGGTGAAGAAGTTCATCGGCGAGCAATTGGCGCTGTCCTGCGTACAGGTGGCAGCACCGGCCGAGCTCAGATTCACGAGCAGGCCGTTCTGGAAGTTCTGCTTGAGAGCGTCGTTCTCCA
>CAZCJI010000707.1:0-1275 GCA_964498625.1 uncultured Rhizobium sp. | reverse complement strand
TCGGCATCGAAAGCGCGCATATCGCGGGCTGCTCGATGGGCGGGATGATTGCGCAACTGGTTGCGCTGAATCATCCGGAAAAGGCGCGCTCGCTGATCTCGATTTTCTCCACCACCAGCGATCCGTCGCTGCCGCCATCGTCGCCGGAAGCGCTGGCCGCGATCACGACGCGACCGGAATCCGATGATCGCGCCGCAGTGATCGCGAACAGTCTGAAAGGACGTCGTACGTATGCCTCGACGCGTTGGCCATTCGATGAAGAGCGCCTGAGCAACGTTATCGGCTTTAATTACGATCGCAGCTATTATCCGGAAGGTACGCTGCGCCAGTGGGCGGCGATCCTTGCCGGTCCGCCGCGCACGGAGCGTTTGAAATCACTGAAAGTGCCTGCGCTGGTTCTCCACGGCGCGGCGGATACGCTGATCCGCCCCGAGGCCGGCCGTCACACCGCGCAGTGTATTCCCGGCGCGGAGTATAGTTAGATCGAAGGGTGGGGGCACGACATGCCGCTGGGTGCGATCCCCGTCGTACAGGGATTCATCATGCCGTTTGTCGAAAAGGTCGAAGCGAACAGGAAAGCTGCAAAGCAAGCAGCGGAGTAGGCGGATTTATTTAATCTTGCCTTCCTTGAAGGTGACATGCTTGCGCAGCACGGGGTCGTACTTTTTGATGGAGAACTTCTCCGTCATCGTGCGCGTGTTCTTTTTGGCGACGTAATAGAAGCCGGTGCCGCCTTCACTGTTGAGACGGATTTTGGCCGTTGTCGGCTTCGCCATGAGAAACTCCAAGTAAATCAGTCAGAAGGGCCGGTAAACTAGCCACGAAGACGCCCAAGTCAAGCCGCTCATGCTTCGACCGGCTCAGAATGAGGGGGCATCTCATCCCCTAACACTGAGCTTGTCGAAGGGTCAAAGCTCGGTTTGGACCGTCTTTCCCTTCAAAAAGCGGAAAAACTGCGCCGGACGGTCGGTTTCCGGCCCGTCCTCGAGCCGGGTTTCAACCTCCTCCAGCACCCGGCGGGTGATTGATGGCAGGTCCAGAGCTCTGGCTTCGGCCAGCGTCAGCCATGCCGGTTTGAGCAATTCCTCATGGGTCGCAGAATCCAGCGCATGGGCGATGGCGCTGTCGTCGGCCATGAAAAAGCGTGCGTCGAAGCGGCGCGTGCGGTTAGGCGGCGTGATCGCCCGCGCGATGAAGGTGAGGGTGTCGAGACGTGGTGTGATGCCATGCGCGAAGAACTTCACCCAGGCGGGCGAACGCGTGCGCGGTGCTGCT
>CAZCJI010000706.1:0-1277 GCA_964498625.1 uncultured Rhizobium sp. | reverse complement strand
TGCTCCCCATGCTGGCGCCTGTGACGGAGCAGTTGATCCTGAGCTTCATCGGCGAGAACGTTCTCGATCTACCGAAGTCGTATTGAGCATGAGCGGCTACACCCAGATCGAGTTGGATGACATCCAGGCGAAGTGGGAATTGCGCTTCCCGCCGGATCTCGTTGCGATTTATCGTGAACGCCGTCGCGTGATCGACGATCCGCGTTTTGGTTCTTTCGACTGGCTCAAGGACGATGATGCAAGAATTCGAAGCGCGCTCGACTGGCCTTTGGAAGGGTTCCTGTTCGATGTGGGCAATGGTTTGTGGTGGCCGGAATGGGGTGACATGCCTGTGGACATTCCGGCGCGCGCGGAGCGGCTAGGAGAAATATTCTCCAAGGCGCCCAAACTGATCCCAGTCTGCGGCCATCGGTATCTACCGGCCGAACCTGACGAAGCCGGAAATCCGGTTTTTTCCGTTTGGCAGATGGACGTCATCCACTATGGCGGCAATCTCGCCGACTATGTTCGGCGCGAAAACGCTTCGTTCCCCGACAACGAGCCGAAGGCGCCCTTCAAAAGTATTCCATTCTGGACTCGCGCGGTAGAGTTCAACGTCGCGCGCTTCACAAAGGGCGGCAGTTTCACCTTTTTGAACAAGAACGCTGCGCTGCCTGAAAAATGAGATGAAGAAGTTGGTTTCCCTTCTCTCGGCCCGCTTTGCGGACCTCGCCGGGAATGACAAGTTTGGTGTATTGAAGTTGAACTCGGACTTGCCGAACCGCAGCGACATGTCGCAGCCGATGGTGACGGAAGCTTAAGGCGTAGCGGTATCTCCTTCGATAGATTGCCCCGATTATCCCATGCCAGACGGTTCTTCCACCGCACATCTCTATCGTCCGAAGCTCCTGACCGCGCTGGGCGAGGGCTACGGTGTTGCGGCGTTTCGCGCCGATCTGATCGCCGCAATCACGGTCGCCATCGTTGCCCTGCCGCTGTCGATGGCGATTGCAGTGGCGTCGGGCGTCGGGCCCGAGCGCGGCCTGTATGCCGCGATCATCGGCGGCGCGCTTGTTTCCGCACTGGGCGGCAGCCGGTTTCAGATCGGCGGTCCGGCGGGCGCCTTCATCACGCTTGTCGCCGCGACCGTGGCGCGTTTCGGCGTCGAAGGTCTGCTTCTGACGGTCATGCTGTCGGGTATCCTGCTTGTCGTGTTGGGTGCATTGCGCATTGGCTCGCTCATCCGCCATATCCCGCATGCGGTCACCGTCGGCTTCACCAGCGGAATTGCCCTGACG
>CAZCJI010000705.1:0-1278 GCA_964498625.1 uncultured Rhizobium sp. | reverse complement strand
TCGAGTTGAATTGTCATCGTACCAAGCTCTCCAGAATTGCCGGGACCTCAACCGGAAACGTGTCACGAGTGGATTAGTCAGAAGGATAACCTTCCAAGCAGGCCATTTGTCTAAGCGCCTTGTCGATGGCAGGACGAAAATGTCGGAGGGGATCACCAACAACATTCCGTACCGCGTCGCATATTCATTCAGGCGCCAATAGAAATCAGCGTCTTCCGCATACCACAGCGTTTCGTCGTAGCCACCGATCGCATGAAATAGCTCTCGTTGTGAGAATTGGCAGATACCTTGGGTCATCGGCTTCTTGGAATGCGCTGCATACCAACCCCAGAATTGACAAAAGAGACGCATGCTAAGCTTCGCTGGTCGATAAAGGCCCCGTATTGCGCCACCGGTAATTCCTGCGCGAAAATAATTCACGAGCGTGGGCAATAAGGTCTCCGGTACAATCGTATCCGCGTCAATGAAGACAAAATACTCTCCGCCCGCGTGCGCCGCTCCGTAGTTTCGAACGGTGCCGATCGTTCCGCCCCGCGCCAGTCTCAATATCTTGTTAGCCCTCGCGCTGTTCTCCGCAGTTCCATCGCTGCTAGAATGATCGACCACGATTATTTCGGATTCGACATTTAGCGGAAGTCGCGAAACACTTCGTTGTATGGCCTCCAAAGTCGGCCCAATATATTGCTCCTCGTTATAGGCCGGTATAATTATTGAGATGTTTGTCAAGTTGCGCCTGCCCGATGTCCGGTGCCAACAGAACTACTTGTTCGTCGTTCACGCCACAGGCGCGCAATCCTGCACGTTTCGAGCCGTGCATAGTTAGCATGGTTGCCACAGGTCCCCGACTAATACCCAGAGAGTTGTACTACGGCATCAGCGGCCTAAGCCATCCGCCGTGGCGCGATAAAACCTCAAGCCGTGATGGCCAGCCGCTTAGTGTTCCAAATTGCCTCGGCAATCGCTCGATAAAGTGCTTGCCGGTTATCTAAGTCGGCTTTCTTGAATTGGCCGTGAGGCACGAATGGCAAACCCGACTGCTCGATGAATCGCAGGAACCCCGGATTGTGAGAATAGGCCAAGTCATGCAGGCTCCGGGCCAGCAGGTTTTGCGTGTTGTAGTGTGGGAGCTTCTCTTCGTAAGAGTCATCACCATAACTGGCATTAAAGCTCTTGGGTAACAGAAGGAGACCGCCTATCCGATTACGGTATTCGTCGAAGTCGGCCGCAGCCTTGAATTCGTCTTCAAACCTGTCGGCATGGTTTGCCCAGATATGCTCC
>CAZCJI010000704.1:0-1279 GCA_964498625.1 uncultured Rhizobium sp. | reverse complement strand
GTGATCGCAGATCGCATCGACATCGACCTCGATGGCGCGGTGCAGGAAGCCGTCGATCAAGACTGGATTGTCGCCGGAGATGCGGAACAACTCGCCGGATTCGACTTGTTTCTTGAGTTGCGTCTCGTCGGTCACAACCACCATGCCGCGCCCGCCGAGTACATAGGATGGGCGCAGGATCACCGGGAAGCCGATGGCCCTGGCCGCGGCGATGGCTTCGGGGGCCGTGAGCGCAGTGGCGTTGCGCGGCTGCTTGAGGCCCAGATCCTTGAGCAGAACCTGGAAGCGCTTACGGTCTTCGGCGAGGTCGATCGCGTCGGCGCTGGTGCCGAGGATCGGTACGCCGGCCTCGACCAGACGGTTCGCGAGTTTCAGCGGTGTCTGCCCGCCAAACTGCACGATCACGCCGGCGAGCGTACCTTTCGATTGCTCGACGCGCACGATCTCCAGAACGTCTTCCGCGGTCAGCGGTTCGAAATAGAGGCGGTCGGAGGTGTCGTAATCGGTCGACACCGTTTCCGGATTACAGTTGACCATGATGGTCTCGTAGCCGCGATCGGACAGCGCGAACGCGGCGTGACAGCAGCAATAGTCGAACTCAATACCCTGACCGATGCGGTTGGGACCGCCGCCGAGAATGATGATCTTCTTCTTGTCCGACGGATTGGCCTCGCACTCCGCCTTGCCGCCGAACGGTGTTTCGTAAGTCGAGTACATATAGGGCGTGAGCGCCGCGAATTCCGCGGCACAGGTGTCGATGCGCTTGAACACCGGATGCACGCCGAGCTTCGCGCGCAATTCACGCACGTCGTTCTCGTGCTTTCCGGTCAACGCCGCCAGCCGCGGATCGGAGAAGCCCATCTGCTTCAGGCGCAGTATCGCCGTCGCATCATCGGGCAGACCGTCCGCCCGCACGCGCGCTTCGGTTTGAATGATGAATTCGATCTCACCCAGGAACCACGGATCGTATTTCGTGATCGCGGCGATCTCCTCGATCGGGAAACCCTGGCGGATCGCCTGTGCCGCAACGCGCAGTCGGTCCGGCGTCGGCCGCGCCAGTGCGGCGCGAATTCCGGTCTCGTCTTCCGGTAGCGCGATCTCGTCGAAGCCGGTCAGCCCCGTTTCCATCGAGCGCAGCGCCTTCTGCATCGACTCGCCGAAGGTGCGCCCGATCGCCATCGCCTCGCCGACGGATTTCATCGAGGTGGTGAGCAGCGGCTCGGCGCCGGGGAATTTCTCGAACGCGAAGCGCGGGATCTTCGTCACCACATAATCGATG
>CAZCJI010000703.1:0-1281 GCA_964498625.1 uncultured Rhizobium sp. | reverse complement strand
TGATCGAAGAAAAGCCTGCCCGGCTTCCAACCGGGCAGGCTTTTTCGTTTATCCGGTGCTGTGCCGTTCTGACCACACAGCGGGACACCCACCCGATCCCATTCCACATCTTTCAATCACGAAGAATTTTTCTCACGCACCCCGAAGAGACCTGTTAGCGTGCGCCCCGAATTGGACAGTGTCGTCCTAGAGAGGGAGCCTCCATGTTTCGAAAATTTGTTGTTGCGCTCGCGTTGCTTGCCGGCGCGATCTTGCCGGCGCAGGCCCAGACCCTGGTCAATCTAACGCATTCGTTTCCCGGCAGTTTTGGGCTGATTACGCTGCAGCTGACCGATGGCACCGTGATGGTGCAGTCCGGCAACAACCAGGGCGACTGGTACAAACTCACACCCGACAACACCGGCTCCTATGTCAACGGCACATGGACTCAAATGGCGAGCCTTCCTTCCGGCTATCGCCCTTATGCGTTCGCATCCGCGGTGCTGGCCGACGGGCGCATGATCGTCGAAGGCGGCGAATACCAACCCGATTCGACGTTCTCGTTGACGGGTCTGGGCGCAATTTACGATCCAAAAGCGAACACCTGGACGGCGATGCCGCACCCGAAAGGCAAGAAGTGGAACTGGATCGGCGATTCCTCTTCGCTCGTGTTGCCCGATGGTCGCTATGTGATCGGCAACAAGCTTTACAAATTGATGGCCGCGCTCGACCCCAGCACCACGAAGTGGAAGAGCCTCAAATCGACGGGCCACAACGGCTTCAATTCGGAAGAAACCTGGACGTTGCTGCCGGACGGCACAATCCTGACGGAGAACGTCAAGAAGGGCCCGGGCACGCAGATTTACAACCCGGCCACCGGCGTTTGGTCGGATGCGGGTGATACGCCGGTTGCGCTGAACGGCCCGCCCTGTTGTTCCTGCGAAGGTTTCGGTGGATTGAAACCTTATTGTCCGCCGGGCGAGATCGGTCCTGCGATCCTGAGGCCGGATGGCTCGGTCTTCGCGACAGGCGCCACGCCCAAGGGCCAGAACACGGCGCATACCGCCATCTACAAGAATGGCGTATGGACGGCCGGTCCGGATATCCCGAACCGCGATGATTGCGGCGACACGTTCGCGTCACTTCTGCCGGACGGAAATGTTCTCTTCGAAGGCCTGAGCGGCAGTCTCTACGAGTTCGACGGGGCGGCGATCAACGTCACGCACCTCAACGGTTCGGGAAATCCGCTGATGGTGCTTCCGACGGGCGAAATCCTTCTGGGCGGCTCCCAGGTTTATCGTT
>CAZCJI010000702.1:0-1281 GCA_964498625.1 uncultured Rhizobium sp. | reverse complement strand
CATTGAATCCCTTAAACATTCCTGTCCCCGATCGATTCAACTTATCAGAGTTCGAGCACGCCTATAAGGATCAGCACGTAAAATACAACCCACAGCACTGCCGCGACGGCCGTGGCGATGCCGGCCTTGAGAAGCAATTTGGGCGACAGAGGCGCGCCGGTTTCGGGATCGACCGCACCGAGCCCGACCGGCAGCAGGCAGAACAGCGCCAGGAACCAGAAGATCAGGAAGGCGCCAACGAGCACCGACGCATGGACAATCGGGATGACCACCGCATCGGTATCAGCGAACATCACGCCTGTTCGAGCTCGACCAGCGTGCCGACGAAATCCTTGGGATGCAGGAAGATCACCGGCTTGCCATGGGCGCCGATGCGCGGCTCGCCCGTGCCGGTGATGGTGGCGCCCTCGGCCTTCATCTTGTCGCGCGCGGCGTAGATATCGTCGACCTCATAGCAGACATGATGCATGCCGCCGGACGGATTTTTTTTCAGGAAATTCGCGATCGGCGAATTCTCACCCAAAGGCTCCAGAAGCTCGATCTTGGTATTGCCGAGATCGACAAACACGGTGGTCACGCCATGGTCCGGCTGCGGCACTTCCTCCGAGACCGTGCCGCCCAGTACATCACGATAGACCTTCGCGGCCTTCTTGATGTCGCTGGTCGCGATCGCGACGTGATTCAACCGTCCAATCATGGGTTTATCCTTGAGTGCTCTGACACCAGATTAAGGCGCAATCGGCAAACGGCAAGCATCAGACCCACGCGATTTCGACGCGTGTGACGGGCTTTTTGCCCCAGGCGTCTTGGGCGGCGCGGCGCGCGGCGCGGCGGACGTTTTCCTTGAGCGCGTCCTCGTCACCCTTGCGGCTGCGCTTGGCAGCATCGCTGGCGGCCTCGCGGACCGCCACGTGCACCGGCTCCGGGATGCCATCGATGATGACGGAGGGTTCGGCGGCGAGACGGCCCTTGCCGTCCACCACCAAAGTGATCGCGATGATACCGGCGTAGCTTAACGCGCGGCGCGCGCGGGAGAAACCAGCGCCCTCCTCCACCAGCACGCGGCCATCGAGGAAGATGCGGCCCGACGGCACCTCGTCCACGATTTCGGCGCGACCGGGTGCCAAGCGCAGCATGTGACCGTTCTCGACCACCACCGCCTGCGGCACCTGCAGCGAGCGGGCGAGGCGCGCGTGTTCGCTCATGTGGCGCAACTCGCCATGCACGGGCACGGCGATCTGCGGCCGCGTCCAGCGATACATCTCCGCCAGTTCGTCGCGG
>CAZCJI010000701.1:0-1282 GCA_964498625.1 uncultured Rhizobium sp. | reverse complement strand
GACGTCTGACCGAAACCTCCGCCTTGGAATCCGCTGCCGCCCTGGAATCCTCCGCCACTTTGAAAACCGCTGCCTCCAAGCCCGCCGCTGCCAAAGCCGCCGGTTCCGCCCGTGCCACCCTGTTGCATTCCCGTGAATCCCGACGAGGTGCTGCCGATCTGGGACGGCTGACCGGTCGCAGCGAGATTGGGTGCCGTCGGGTGCGGTGCGGTACTACCCGATCCTCCACCAAAGGCGGCGATGAGGACGCTAGCCACATCCGCGGCGCGGCCGTTCTGCACATGATAGACGAAAAGCTTCCGGTCGTTGTCGCCGCCCGCGCGGTCGAGAACTTCCATCCACTTCTTGAGGTCCTTCAGGTATTGCGGTTGCGGTGAAATCGCGAGAATACCGTTGAGACGGTCGATAACGACGAGCTTCACCAATCCCAGTGTCGGCGAGTTTGGCGTGTTCACGATCGCGTCGAGCTCGGGCAGCAGCATGTGCGCATCCGTGCGCTCCGGCACGAGAAGCGCGAACGACATACCATGCAGCCAGTTCACGTCGAATTGCTTGATCAACTCACGCATGGCTTTGCGCTGATCCGCAGTGCCGGTAATGAGCATGATGTTGCGCCCGGGATCTGCTTGGGCGATCGAGTTCTCCGGCACCAGCGGATCGAGTAGTTTCTTGAGTTCTGTGGCGTTGACGTAGCTAAGCGTGATGGACTCGCTGCCATAGCCCGGCTCACTGGCGTTCAGCAGCTGTGGCTGACGCTTGGCCTTGTCGATCGGAATGATGGTATACACTGCGCCTTTCTTGATGAGCCCGAGCTTTGCGGCGCTCAGTGACTCTTCCAGAATCGGCAGAACATCGACCTTCGCGACCGGTTCCGCGGTTTGCACCGTCACGGTTCCTGTCGCGGACGGGTCGACGGCGTAGTTCAATCCAAGAATGTCACCGAGGATCGACTTCGCCACTTCGTGCACATCCGCATTGGGGAAGTTCAGCGTGACATCATTCGGCTGCCCCGAATTATGCGTTGCCTTGTGCGGCAGGCTGAAAGATTCGGTGCCGGGATAGACGGCTGTGCCGTTCGGCGTGGTCTCGGGCGGACCGTCTGCAGCGGCGGCGCCGGAGAGCAGAAGCACGCAGAGCGTGACTATCGTATAGCGTTTCATCGTTCTCTCAATCGTCGCTGTCGTCGTCGTCATCGTCGCTGCTGCTGGTCGAAGCCGCCGCTCCAGTCATGCTCCCGGCTACGCCCATCTTAGTCGTCATACCCGATCTCGCCGGGGCAGTC
>CAZCJI010000700.1:0-1285 GCA_964498625.1 uncultured Rhizobium sp. | reverse complement strand
CGTTGGCGCGGATGCCGTGCTCTCTGTCACCGGCTACTACACCAAGCCTTCGCAGGAAGGCCTGTATCGCCATTACGCGACGATTGCGGATGCGGTCGATATTCCGATCCTGCTCTACAACATTCCCGGCCGCGCGGTCGTCGAGATTTCGGTCGAGACGATAGCGAGACTGTCGAAGATCGCCAACATTATCGGCGTGAAGGACGCAACCGCCAATTTGATGCGGCCTTCGCGCGAGCGCCTCGCCTGCGCGAAGGGCTGGCGGCTCATTTCGGGCGAAGATGCAACGGCGCTGGGGTACATGGCGCATGGCGGATATGGCTGTATCTCGGTGACGGCGAATGTAGCGCCGAAACTCTGCTCGCAATTTCAGGAAGCCTGCATGCAGGGCGCGTTTGACGCGGCGCTTCAGCATCAGGACAAGCTCATGCCGCTGCACGACGCGATGTTCTGCGAGCCGAGTCCCGCGCCGGCGAAATACGGCGTCTCGCTTCTCGGCATCGGAAGCGAGGAAGTCCGCCTGCCGATGATGCCGGCGACGGATGCGGCGAAGGAAAAGGTGCGCGCGGCGATGAAGCACGCCGGAATTCTGAACTGATGGCGAAGAAGAAAGACGACGGGACCAAGACCGTCGCCGACAATCGCAAGGCGCGCTACGCCTATTCCATCGACGAGACGCTTGAAGCCGGCATCATGCTGGTCGGCTCCGAAGTGAAATCGTTGCGTGGCGGCAAATCCACGATCTCCGAATCATACGCCACAGCCAAGGACGGAGAGCTCTTTCTCATCAACTCCTACATTCCGGAATATAATGAAGCCAGCCGTTTCAATCACGAGCCGAAACGCGCGCGCAAATTGCTGGTACACAAGCGCGAGGCGAGCAGGCTGGCCGCCGCGATCCAGCGCGAGGGCATGACGCTCATTCCGTTGCGGCTTTATTTCAACGCGAAGGGACGCGCCAAACTCGAACTTGGTATCGCCAAAGGCAAGAAGCTCCACGACAAGCGCGAGACCGAGAAGAACCGCGACTGGCAACGCGACAAAGCGCGGCTGATGCGCAACAAGGGCTGAGAGCACTCAAAGCTCCGATTGCCAAATGGAGCGGCGATCCAGTTAAAGTCGAAGGCGCAGGCGCGGCACATCGTGTTCCATTCCTACGATGGCTACACCACGAACGTGAAGCTGTCAGTGTTCGCCGAGGCGGATGTGTTGCTCGCGCATAGCTGGAACGGCGCGCCGATCGCGCGCGAACATGGCGGCCCGGTCAGGATCGTCATTCCAAAAT
>CAZCJI010000699.1:0-1286 GCA_964498625.1 uncultured Rhizobium sp. | reverse complement strand
TGATCACCGGCAAGCAGGCGATCGACGACGACAGCAACCAGACCGGCCAGATGCTCGCCGCCCTTCTTGGCTGGCCGCAGGGTACGTTCGCGCACAAACTCGAACTCGGAGACGGGAAGGCCGACATCGAACGCGAAATCGATGGCGGCCTTCAGACTGTGGAGGTGAAGCTTCCAGCGGTGATGACCGTCGATCTTCGCCTCAACGAGCCGCGCTATGCCTCGCTGCCCAACATCATGAAGGCGAAGAAGAAGCCGATCGACGAGAAGTCTCCGGCCGATTACGGCGTCGATGTCACGCCGCGTCTGAAGACGCTAAAGGTTACCGAGCCCGAGAAGCGCAAGGCCGGCGTGAAGCTGAAGACCGTTGCCGAGCTGCTCGACAAGCTCAAGAACGAAGCGGGAGTGATCTGATGGCCTCGCTCGTTATCGCCGAACACGACAACAAGACGCTGAAGGATGCGACCGCGAAGGTCGTCACCGCCGCTACGCAGGTTGGCGGCCCCGTGCATATTCTCGTCGCCGGCCAGAATTGCGATGCCGTCGCGCAGGCCGCCGCCAAGATCGCCGGTGTGGAAAAAGTGCTCGTCGCCGACGACGCGCTCTATGCCAAGATGGTCGCCGAGACGATGGAAACGCTGATCCTGTCGCTCGCGGACAAGTACGATGCGATCCTCGCGCCCGCCACGACCAACGGCAAAAACTACATGCCGCGCGTCGCCGCCAAACTCGACGTGCCGCAGGTCTCCGAAATTCTCTCGGTTGTTTCGCCGGATACGTTCGTGCGCCCGATCTATGCCGGCAACGCGCTCGCGACCGTTCAGGCGCCGGCCGGCAAGAAGGTCATCACCGTCCGCACGACGACGTTCAAGGCGGCGGCGGATGGCGGCTCGGCTGCGGTCGAGAAGGTTGCCGCGGCTGCCGATCCAGGTATCTCGAAATTCGTCGGCGAAGAGCTGTCGAAGTCGGAACGTCCCGAACTCACCTCCGCCAAGATCATCATCTCCGGCGGCCGTGGCATGCAGTCGGGCGACAATTTCAAGATGCTCGATAGCATCGCCGACAAGCTCCACGCTGCCGTCGGCGCCTCGCGCGCGGCCGTGGATGCGGGCTTTGTGCCGAACGATTATCAGGTCGGCCAGACCGGCAAGGTCGTGGCTCCGGATCTCTACATCGCGGTCGGAATTTCAGGCGCCATTCAGCATCTGGCCGGTATGAAGGACTCCAAGGTTATCGCCGCCATCAACAAGGACGAAGAAGCACCGATCTTCCAGATCGCCGATTACG
>CAZCJI010000698.1:0-1287 GCA_964498625.1 uncultured Rhizobium sp. | reverse complement strand
AACGAGCACAAATACGGCCCCGGCTCGAAGGAAGCGAACGCGGTGCTCGAAAAGCTCGACGCCCAGATCGGCGAGGTCGTCGCGGCGGCGCGCCGCGCCGCGCCCGATGTCGTCGTCGCGCTCGTTTCCGATCACGGCTTTGCGCCGGTGGAGCACGACGTGAACCTGATGACGGCCTTCGCCCAGGCCGGACTCGTCACGCTCGATCCCGACACGCACAAGCCGACCGCCTGGGAGGCGGAGCCGTGGAACGCCGGCGGCTCGGCGGCAATCATGCTGGCGCATCCGGACGACGCGGCCCTCAAGACCAAGGTCAAGGCGCTGCTCGACAAGCTCGCGGCCGACCCGGCGAACGGCATCGCGGCGGTGATCGATCGCGCCGCCATCGCCAAGGCCGGCGGCGGCGGCGAGCCCTCCTTCTGGATCGATTTCCGGATCGGCTATGAAGGCGGCTCCAAGACGACCGGCCCGCTGCTGACCCCCGGCAGCAACAAGGGCACGCACGGCTATTTCCCCACGCATCCCGAGATGCGCGCCACCTTCCTGATCGCCGGCACGGCGAAGAAGGGCTCGCTGGGCGAGATCGACATGATCGACATCGCGCCGACACTGGCCAAGGTGCTGGGCGTTCCCCTCCCCCAGGCGACCGGCAAGCCGCTGTTCTAGCGGCCAGTCACAGATCGCGCAGCGCATCCCGCGACGGCGTCAGCGGCAGCCAGCGCGGCGCCTTGCCCTTGGCGAGCCAATAGGGCTTCCACAGCCGCGTCCAGGCGCCGCGATCGATCGGCGCGGTGCTCCAGGCGAAGTCGCGCTTCGCCAGCCCCGACAGGTCATGTGCGTTCAGCCATTGCCGCGCCGCCCACCACAGCGCGTCCGGCGCGTCCTTGTTGCCGGCGAGCGCAAGCTGCGTGATCACCGGATAGGGATCGCCGTTCTCCCAGCCGACGCACACCGTCGCCAGCCGCACGCCGTCGCGGCGCAGACCGAACAGGCGGATGCGGTCATGGATCAGCCCGTCGCTATAGGTGCGCACGCAATTGCGCATCGCATCGGCCTCGGCCGCGATCTCCGCCGCGCTCGCCAGCGGCACGAATTCATAGCCCTCCCAATGGCGCAGGCTCAGCCAGCAATCCCGGATCGGCCGGCCGCCCAGATTGAGATGGAGTTCGAGCGCTATGGCCCAGTCGTCCGCGTGCCGATAGGCGGCCTGTAGCGGCATCTCCGGCTGCCAGGGCCGGCCGATCAACGACGCGGCATGCTCGCCCGGCCGCGCCGAAAACCACGCCC
>CAZCJI010000697.1:0-1291 GCA_964498625.1 uncultured Rhizobium sp. | reverse complement strand
TATGTCGAGTTGCGTGCCGAGATGGATGTGCTGGCGGTGATCTCAAACTGTCCGACAAACATCCGATAGTAGCCGGGAGCTTGCCCGCCCACGATGGGCGCCGCGGCCTGCAAAGGTGCAGGAAAGCCCACCACAAATGTTGCAAGAGCAAGCGCTATCGAAAATGCAATCAGGTTACGGTTCAATTTCGTCTCCTGTAGTCAGTTACGCCGATGCCCGAGAAGCAGAGGGCAATTCGGCGTGTCCATCACGCCGCCATCAACGCGGAGTGCCGTTCTTGCTGTGGCAGACACTCGTGTGAGGCCATCTACGTTCATCATAGGTGACCGGAGCGAAACTTCATCGGCCCTTGCTCGGCGCGCGCGCAAACGATGACTATATTCAATAGGAAAATTCAAAACTGCGGTCTTTACACAAAATTCGCGCCGAGGGCGTCGATCTCCCTGAGCTGCGACGCCGGCGCCTGAGGGCGCCTTGAACGCCGCGCTGCGCGGAATGGCATCTGCGCCGGATTAGGCTGCCAGGGCGCCAACTCTCATCTCGACGATCGTTTTGGCTATGATGGTCAGGAGCTATGCAGCCGGCGCCATTCTCCGGGCGAACAACCCTCAAGGCGCATGAAAACGCGCGCAAAATGGCTTGGGTCTGAAAATCCGCATGCGTCATAGATATGGGCCGAACTGAGATCCGTGCTCCTAAGCATGATCTTTGCCCCCTCTATCCTGCGTCTCATGAGCCATTGATGTGGCGCCATTCCCATCGTCTGCTTGAATGACTGCGCAAAGTAGCTGCTGGACAGCCCGCATAGTTGCGCGAGCTCGGAGATCGAAGGATTCTGGTCGAGATTTTCTTCGACAAATTCGATTACGCGGCGAACCTGCCAAGGTGCCAGCCGTGCTTCGTATGGCCGGGTCGAAACAGACGCACCGCCGTACATACGAATGATGTGATCATGGAATGCTAACGAAATGTATTCGATGAATGCTCTGCTGACCGTGTCGGGGGCCGCCAGCGCAGGGACGAGCAGCTGCGCTATCCGGAAGAGGATCGGATCCTTGGTGCCGAAGATGCGCTGCGATAATCCTCCGATCGAACGCAATCCTCTTTCATAAGCGAGGTCGTCAATCGTCGCCTGAGCGATGTAAGCTCGGACGTTGTCGAATTTCGTGGTCAGTCCGACGGTTGGCCTGGCACTGAGATCGAAGAGAAACGCGCGGCCCGGTTCTTGAACCTCGGGCAACGCAACCGTCCTGTTGGCATATTTCAATTCCGAAAAGTTCGCGTGGATGAG
>CAZCJI010000696.1:0-1292 GCA_964498625.1 uncultured Rhizobium sp. | reverse complement strand
GATCAGATCGCTCTTGTAGAGAAGGCACTCGCCTTTCTTAGCGCGCATTTTCCCGTTGGTGAGAAGGCGGCAGAGATTTCCATAGGCCGCCCGATCAACCGGATAAGCGACGATATCCGGCGTGTCGTCGGCGAAAACCAGCCGTGCGCCGACCATGAGTTTGGGCTTTTTCGCCGGCATGTCTGCGTGATCCATGCTATCGAGCGCGCGCACAATACCGGCGAGCGTGTTGCGGTCTGCAATGCCTATCGCCTCGATGCCAAGAATGCCGGCCTGCACCACCATCTCGTGCGGATGAGATGCCCCGCGCAGAAAAGAATAATTCGTCGCCGCCGCGATCTCCGCATAGCTCACGCAAACTCTCCATGCATAAACCAGCGCGGACGATCGGTTTCGCGATTGTAGAGGCCTTCGCGATAAAGCCAGAAGCGGCGGCCATCGGTATCTTCGACGCGATAATAATCGCGCGTCGGCATCGCTTCCTGATGTTTCCACCATTCCATCGCGATACGCTCTGGACCTTCGGAGCGTTTGACGGTGTGGCGTACGCGCCGCCAGTCGAAACGCTTCGGCGGCGCATCCGGAAAATCCGCGACGACATGCTCAACAAGCTCAGCGCGCGGGAACAAACGTAATGGCCGAAGCGGCGCTTCGTCCGGTTCGCGTTTCAGAACCAGCGGAAGTTTCGACGGCATTTCGTTCTGCGCCGGGATCAACACGAATTCCGCTTCGGGGATGTGCGTATCTTGTGGTTGGAACACCATCACACGATCTTCGCCGAAACGCGCGGCAAGGCTGTCGGTGAGGATGGCGATTTCGCGTTTGGCCTGCTCATCGGAATCGAAATCGGCGCTTTCGCTGCGCGCCGTTTGCGTTTGAGAAGCTTCGAGGCGAATGAGATCGAAGCCGAAACCGGGATCGAGCGGATCGATCAGCGCATTCATGCGCTCGTTGAAAAGCCGCAGAACGATTTTCGAATCGCGCAACGGCGCGCCGGTTTCCACCGCGATACGCCGCACGACGCCATCGCTGCGGAAGAAAGTGGCTTCGAGCCGCCGCGCGCCTTCGCCGCGTTCTTCCAGAATTTGCGCGAGCGCGATGGCAAGCGACGACAACGATTCTTCGATACAAGCTTGTGTGGCAATGGGTTCGGCGAAGCGATGCTCGGCCGCGTAATCGGGCAGATGGCGGCGTGGAGAGATTGGCGATTCTTCGTGGCCGAGCGCGCGGTCGAGATTGGTGACGAAATCCGCACCGAAGCGCGAGGTGAGTTCGCCGCGTTGGCGTCCGGC
>CAZCJI010000695.1:0-1303 GCA_964498625.1 uncultured Rhizobium sp. | reverse complement strand
GGTGAATGACGGCGCGCGCATGTCGCGCTTCCTGCATCTGCGCGCCTTCACCGGCCGGCCGGCGAGCATCGGCGCGCATCTTTCGGCCCATGCGGTCAATCCGGCGCTGCAGCCCGTGCTGTCCTGCATTCCGGCGATCACGCTCGCGGAGAGCTATCGGCTCGGCGAGGCATACGAGTACGGCGCGGCGTTCGGTCGTGCCGCGACCGCGCTCCTGGGCGCCGAATTGGCGCAGACGATCCAGCACGACATCCTGTTCCTGAACGATGTCGGCCTCGAGCGGCTGGCGGCGAGCACGGTGGAGCGCCTCAAGAACCGGTATTCCGCCATCGACCACGACGCGGCGCGCGAGATTGTGGCCTATCTCGACGGCGAATACCGATTCCAGGAAGAGATCGCCTAAAGGCCTTTCAGCCAGGGGATCAGCCGCGCGTTCACTTCGGTCGGGCGTTCCTGCTGGGTCCAGTGGCCGCATCCTTCGAGAACGTCGGCGACGCGCAGATCGGTGACGAACTTCCTCATCGTGGCGATCGGATCGCCGCGGCCGAGCATGTTGAAGGCCAGATCGCGCGTGCCGCTGATGAACAGCGCGGGCTGCTCGACCTTGCGGTCTGCGAAGCCGCTCAGATAGTCGAAGTCGCGCTCGTGATTGCGGTAGCGGCTGATCGGTCCGAAGAAACCGGAGCGGGTGAATTCGCCGACGTAATAGTCGAGCTCCGCCGGCGTCAGCCAGGCGGGAAAGAACGGCGGATCGACAAGTCCGTCGAGCAGTTTCTGGTCCGCGGACTTGTCGTTCGGCCATGTGCCGTCGGGCGCGTCGCCGCTGAGCGCGTAGTAGAACTTGCGCAGGAAATCGCGCGGGTTCGCCTCGGCCTCTGCTTCCGGCAGATCGGGCTTCTGGAAATAGGCCTGATAGAAAAACTTGCCGCGCTTCGTGAAGAGCGCATCGAAGATCTCGCTGAAGGGGCGCAGCGGCGGGCCGAGATGGGGCACCGACAGCGCGCCCACGGCGCGGACCTTGTCGGGACGGATCAGCGCGGTGTTCCACACGATGGGCGCGCCCCAGTCATGGCCAAGGATGATGGCACGCTCGCCGGCGCCCAGCGCATCGATGACGCCCGTCACATCGCCGACCATGTGTTCCATGGAATAAGCCGCGACGGCGGAAGGCCGGCCGGAGCCGCCATAGCCGCGCACATCGATGGCGCAGGCGGTGAAGCCGGCCTCGGCGATCGGCGCCATCTGGTGACGCCAGGAGAACCAGGATTCGGGGAAGCCATGGACCATCACGACCAGCGGGCCG
>CAZCJI010000694.1:0-1306 GCA_964498625.1 uncultured Rhizobium sp. | reverse complement strand
GGCGGTGATCGTCCTCGTCGATGACGGTGACGTTGGGCACGTTGTCGGTGTCGGAGCGGCCGGCGATCTCCGCCTTGAAGCGTTCCAGGCATTGCTGGGTGTCGAGGCCGAGATAATCGGCATAGGAACGCACGAAACCCACCGCATAGGTACGGCCGGGAAGCTGTTCCAGGCGGTCTTCCTCGATCGCCTCGAGATGATCCTTGCGGATCTTCAGTACCTTGGAAACGGTCGCGAGGTCGTCGCCGCGCCGCAGCCTGGCGGCGCGCAAATCCTGGCCGACGGTTTCCAGCGGCGTGTCGCTGTCGCCGGAAATCTCGCGCAGATGGATGCGGCGGCTCTTGATATTGCCGCCATCGTCCACGGTGAGGCGTGTCACTTTGGTCATCGGCAAACAAATATCCGCAGGCGCACCCGCCTACCAGCCAATTCTTTGATTCCCAGCCAAATTCGGAGGTTTTTCGCGATCCGCGTGGCCCGGCGAGGACGCCGGGGCCGCAGGTCAGCTCCCGCCGCTCACCTTGCCGCAGACAGGGCTATCGCACTGATGCGAGCCGCGGAACCCGTATTCCATGTATTCCTTGGCATCGGCCTCCATCGCTTTCCAGGCGCGCTGGGTGCGGCAGACCTGGATCATCATGAGCGTGCCGGTGTTGCGCTCGTATTTGCAGATGATCGAGTCGTCGGTGAAGGCCGGGTTGATAACGGAGACCGGCGTGGCGACGCCCGGCACCGGATTTCCCGGAAGGACCGGCGGGATGGAGGTTTGCGCGGACGCCGCGCCCAGCGTGGCCGCCAACGCGGCGGTCAGGACCGCGAATCCAGGACGCATAAAGACCTCCCTGCCGCGGTGTTAGCTGCCCTGGCCGTTCTCGTCGGTCTGGTGCGAGCCGCGGAATCCGAATTCCATGAATTCCTTGGCGTCGGATTCCATGGCCTTCCAGGCGCGCTGGGTGCGGCAGACCTGGATCATCATCAACGTGCCGGTGTTGCGTTCGTACTTGCAGACAATCGTGTCGTCGGTGATCGGCGCGTTCGACACCGATGCGGGCGCGGCAACGCCCGGCACCGGATTGGCGGGAAGCGCCGGCGGGATGGAAGTCTGCGCCCAGGCGGCGCCGACACTGAGAACGAGGCCGGCCAGGAGGCCGGTGGCAATCCTATGCATCGTTCACACCCCTCGTGCCGGACGTTTAGCTGCCGGACGGATTCACCTGACGGCCATTGTCGAGATTGTTCAGCATGTCCTTGGCGTCCGAGGACATCTGCTTCCATTCGCGCTGCGTGTGGCAGATGCGCTTGGCGA
>CAZCJI010000693.1:0-1306 GCA_964498625.1 uncultured Rhizobium sp. | reverse complement strand
GGGGAATACGAACCTGCTGCGGCACGGCCGCTATGCGGCGGACACGCTGACGCGCACGACCGGAATTCTGGCGATCCTGTTCTTTTTGGTCTGTCTGGCGCTCAATCTGATCGCGCTGCGCGGGCGCGACGAGAAATCGATTCTCGACAACCCGTCTCCGGCATCGTCACTGAGCACGCCGCTGCCGAGGCCCGGAGCGCCGTCGAAAGCACCTGCGCCTGCGGTGCCGGCACCCCACTAGGTTTTAGTTGACGGTGCGCATGATGGGTGGTGGCAATCTGTCCAGGATCGCCTGGAAGATTGCCGCATCGAGCTTCTCAAGCCTCTCCAGCGCATCCAGCATGCCGTAGCCTTCAAAGCGTTTGCGCATGCATGACAGCACGACGCGGTAGTCCGAAAGTTCTTCCTCGCTGGAAGGCGTGCTTAGCGCCAGGTCTTTGTTCAACACGTGATCCTCTCCTCACTTGAGATGGTGGACGACAGCGGCCTGTGACGGGCTTGCGGCCCGTGAGGCGACGGATTTGGCGAGATCGATGCGGAAGACGTTCCCGAGGGCGTTTTCTTGCGGTCCCCGGTCCGCTTCACCGAGATGATTGAGCCACTTCAGCCCGCCGAGCGTTCCGGCCGTGGCATAGACGGGCAGGCCACCGTAGAGTTCCGCACCCAGCGCCTCTGCAACCAGACCTTCGGCGATGACGCGCATTTTTCGCGCCACCGCTGCCCAGACATAGAGCGCCGCAGGGCGCTCGCCGGCTTCCGCCAAAAGCGACAGGTCCGGCTGGCGGGCGGACAGCGTCCGAGCTTCCAGCGCGGCCAGACCGGCGCGGTTCAAATGCAGAAACCCGAAATAGCCGGACAGCCTTTGAGTTTCTTCGGACAGCGGTTTGCGAAGGATTGAGAGCAAATTCTCGGGGTTGCGCTTATACACCTGAAGCATCGTTTCGAGGCTCGCGACCGACGGTCCGATCTCCAGAACAGTCATCCGATGCAAAACGCTCACCTCTTGCGGGAGCGACACCCTGACGATGATCAAATCGCCATCCGCGTGACGGGCCGATGCCTCACGATAGGCGGAAGTCTCCCTAAGCCCCTTGTTGTGAAAGGAATTCTCTGTCACCTATGCCCCCGGAAGATGGTTGGCCGCGCAGATTTCGCTCCCGTATTGCGTGTGCTACTCGCGGTCAACCACGATGAAGGGTTGCATCATGGGCGACTTACCAGAACTCGAAGAAAGTGGATTGCGTTATGCGTTTTCTTTGGAAGAAGACATTCCACGGGGACTGACCTGGGACGATTTTCGTATATT
>CAZCJI010000692.1:0-1306 GCA_964498625.1 uncultured Rhizobium sp. | reverse complement strand
GCATGCTGCCGGAAGGAAACTGGATCACGCGCGCGCCGTCGCTGCGCCGCAAGGCTGTGCTGCTTGCGAAAGTGCAGGACGAGGGCGGACACGGACTCTATCTCTACAGCGCGGCGGAGACGCTCGGCACCTCGCGCGAGGAGTTGATCGAGGCGCTGCATTCCGGGCGCGCGAAATATTCGACGATCTTCAATTATCCCACGCTGACCTGGGCCGACATCGGCGCGATCGGATGGCTGGTCGATGGTGCTGCGATCATGAACCAGGTGCCGTTGCAGCGTACGTCCTATGGCCCTTACGCGCGCGCGATGGTGCGCGTCTGCAAGGAAGAGAGTTTCCATCAGCGTCAGGGCTACGAGATCATGATGGCGCTGGCCGCCGGCACGGAAGCGCAGAAGCGCATGGCGCAGGATGCGCTGAACCGCTGGTGGTGGCCGTCGATCATGATGTTCGGACCGCCGGACGAGAACTCGCCCAACACCGCGCAATCGATCCGCTGGCGCATCAAGCGCGAGACGAATGACGAGCTGCGCCAGAAATTCATCGACGTGACGGTGCCGCAGGCTGATGCCATCGGCCTCACGATTCCCGATGCTGATCTGAAGTGGAACGACGCGCGTGGATCGTATGACTACGGCGCCATCGACTGGGATGAGTTCTATGCGGTCGTGCGCGGCGAAGGCGCGGTCGCGAAGGAACGCATGCAGGCGCGCGTGAAGGCGTGGGAAGACGGCAAGTGGGTGCGTGATGCGGCTGCGGTCCATGCCGAGAAGCGTTCTGTGAGAGAGGCTGCGGAATGACCAAGGCCTCAAGTAGCGAAGCGGTAGGCCAAACAAAAGTCTGGCCTTTGTGGGAAGTGTTCATCCGCGCGAAAAATGGGCTCTCGCATCGTCATGCCGGCAGCGTGCATGCCGCAGACGCGAAGATGGCGCTAGAAGCCGCGCGCGATACCTACACGCGGCGCATGGAAGGCGTGAGCCTGTGGATCGTGCCGTCGGCGACGATTGTCGCCAGCGACCCGGGCGACGCGGCGGAATTGTTCGAGCCAGCGGCCGACAAGGTCTATCGCCATCCGACATTCTATTCGATCCCCGAAGGGATCAAGAACATATGAGTGGTTTTCCCACCAACCCACGCTCGTCATGGCCGGGTCAGGCCCGGCCATGACGAATATGGGGAATGAACGATACGACCACGCCATTCGCCTCGGCGACGATGCGCTGATCCTGGGGCAGCGTCTGTCGGAATGGTGCGGGCATGCGCCGATGCTGGAGGTCGATCTGTCGCTCGCCAATATCGGGCTCGA
>CAZCJI010000691.1:0-1307 GCA_964498625.1 uncultured Rhizobium sp. | reverse complement strand
ATCATGCAACCCACATGGCCTCCGATCAGATCATCGCCGCTCCATGCGAGGTGAACGGTAAGCCTTTCTATCTCGCTCGCGTTTGCCTGCACATCAGCAAAAAAATTCGTGTCCCTCTTGGTTCTGAAGGCTTTGGTTTGCATCAAGTCCTGATGGATTCTCTCGAGTTGAATCAGCGATTGAACATCACTACTCCGGGTGACTGTTAACGCCTCGGCTTCACTTCGAACCAAATTGCGGCGCCACCGGGAATCGAACGATTTGCGAAGTTCCACATCACCTTCGTCAATCCGCTTCATAAGCGTGCGATAGGCCCTCGCCGATGAGGGGACAAAGCCCTGTTTGGCGAGAACCGCCGCCTGCATATCGGATTCATCGGCGCTGTTTGAGGCCGGCGCAATTCTCAAAACGATTCCCGGACGGGTGACAAAATGATTTGCGAGAGCCGTCGCGCAGTGCGCGAATGCCTCGCTATTCGTTGCATCAAAACGCTGGTAAACCGGGCCACCAACCACGTAGACAATGCGGAACGGCAATACCGGCAGCGGCCGAATACGCGCGCTTGCGAGGCCAACCAGCTCTCGATCACGATATATCGCAACAATTTCGGATTTTGCGCGAACGTCGATGGCCGCTCTCTGTGCATAAGAAGCGCCCTGCTGATAGTTACGCCTCACGAACGTTTGAGCAAGTGAAGCCCAAGCCGCCTCGTCAATCCGTTGAACAAGAAACTCTGAACCGGCCACCTTATGACAGACCTTCAGCCGCAGCTTCGTATTTGCCCCAGAACATCTCAAGATCGAGCAGTATCAGTAACCAACCCCTCGACGAAGCCGAAACGTCTCAGGCAGGTTACGCTGCCCATATCTCTAGGAATAGCCTCGTAGCCATATTCGTCTCTCCTGCCAAACCTTCAACCACAATTGGAGGTCATTAGCATGACGCCGGGAAGAGCCAATGGACCTAACTCCATAGACCACGATTCTTACAAGAGGCGACGTCGCGAATAGCGCATAGGCAAAGATTCGCTTCCAGCGACTGAAATAGCGATTTGCCAGCGATACCCTTGCGGAAAGCAGGCGAACCATCCTATCCGCGCGGTTCTTTTCCGATGCCCCGTCGAAATGAATGATGGTTGCGCTCGGCGTGATCATTGGACTAGCCCCCAATGCGCGCGCCCGGATGCAAAGATCGGCCTCTTCGCCGTACATAAAGAAAGTCTCGTCAAAACCGCCCAGCTCATCCCAATCTTTTTTTCGAATAAGAAGCATGCAGCCTGTCACGATGTCGACTTCACGTTCGGTGTC
>CAZCJI010000690.1:0-1318 GCA_964498625.1 uncultured Rhizobium sp. | reverse complement strand
TTACGCCCAGCTTGGCGCCACGGTTTACATCTGCGGCCGGCGCAAGCCCGTGCTCGACGAGACCGCGAAGAAGATTTCCGACGACACCGGTTCCACCGTGAAAGGCATCGCCTGCGACATCCGCGTGGCGGAAGCCGTGGACGATATGGTCGCGCAGATCTGGGCGGATGGCGGCGCGTTGACCGGTCTCGTCAACAACGCGGCCGGAAATTTCATCAGCCGAACGAAAGATCTTTCGCCACGCGGCTTCAACGCCATTGCCGATATTGTCTTTCGTGGGTCGTTCTATGTGACCCTCGCTTGCGGCAAGCGGTGGATCGATGGCGGCAACAAGGCCAGCGTCATTTCGATTCTGACGACCTGGATCTGGAACGGCGGCCCGTTCACGGTGCCGTCCGCCATGTCGAAGGCTGGTCTCAACATCATGACCAAATCGCTCGCCACCGAATGGGGACCGAACGGCATTCGCCTGAACGCGATTGCACCCGGACCGTTTCCGACCAAAGGCGCGTGGGATCGCTTGTCGCCGCAAGCCGCCAATCGCGGCGAATCCCGCAATCCAATCCCGATGGGCCGCAACGGTGAGATGCCGGAACTCGCGAACCTCGCCGTGTTCCTGATGAGCGACGGCTGCGACTACCTTACCGGGCAAACGATCGCCATCGATGGTGCGATGCATCTGGCATCCGGCGGAAACTTCGCGGCGCTTGCGGCACTCGGCGATTCAGATTGGGAGCGCATTCGCGCCGAGATCCGAGGTTCCAACGACAAGGACAAGGCGCAACGCGCGGTCTAGTTTCGCGGATTTAATCGTTGACCTTCGCGTTCGACGGGCAGAAAATCTTCGGACTTCGTTTCGCAGTCTTGAGAGCAGGTCTCTCCATCGGATTGAAACCGCCTCGGCAGCGAGCGAACCGGATGAACGCTAAAAGGAGGCGTCGCATGGAAGAAACTCCACCGGGTATAAGACCGGCGCTCCGCGCACGCCGCGGAGCACAGCCGGTTGCTGACACCATCGGCTGCCAAACTACAATTTGACCTGAATGATGCGGATCAATTCCGCACGATCCCTTTGTGGGCAAGGAAGCTCACGCTTCCTTTATGCGAAACCTCGCTGCTGTGCGGCGAGGTTTCCGCTTTTCGGGCCCAACATTTGCGACAAGTCGGCGAATCATGACGCAATCGCGTTCGATTCGGAGGGCCGATGAACCGCAAGGAATGGAACACGCTAGCGGCCACATTCGAAAGGATGTGTGCGACATTTCCCGCGAGGAAACCGACGATCGGGTTCGCCGCTTCGTCGCCGCCGCGAATATTC
>CAZCJI010000689.1:0-1326 GCA_964498625.1 uncultured Rhizobium sp. | reverse complement strand
CGCCGAAGCCCGCCTCGAGCATCCGGGGCGGCAGGTGATTGGTCGCCATCAGCGCCACCGCCTCGGGCGAGATCACGCGCCTGCCGTCCAGTTCGCCGCGATTGAGCAGCATCTGCGCGAAGCGTGCATAGTCGTCGAGTGTCGACACCAGCCCGCCGCCGCCGCCGGCCAGTCGCGGCGGCGACAGGTAGTCGTTGCCCATTGGCGATTTGTCCAGCTCCCGCAATCCGCCGTTGCGGCTGGTGAGATACATCGAATGCGCCAGCCGCCCGGCCTTGTCCGGCGGCGCCCAAAACGCCGTGTCCACCATCTGGAGCGGTCCGAAGATATGCTCCTGCATGAAGTCGGCAAGCGACTGCCCCGTGATCGCTTCGATGATCGCACCCTGCACATCCATCGACAGGCTGTAGAGCCATTGCGTGCCCGGCTGAAATGCAAGCGGAATGCGCCCGATCCGCTCGGCGAATTCCATCAGCGTCGGCGCCGCCCAGATATTTGCGTCCTTGTACGGCCTGTCATGCAGCGCATCGCTGCGGCCATAGGTGATGCCAGCCGTATGGGTCATGAGCTCGCGCAAGGTCGGCGGATGATCGGCCTTGACCGTCATTGGCTGCTCGGCGTCATCGAGGCCGGCGAACACGGTGCAATGATTGAACGCCGGAATGAACTTTCCGACCGGATCGTCCGGCTTCCATAGTCCTCTTTCGTAAAGGATCATCATCGCGACCGCCGTCACCGGCTTGGTCATCGAAAAGATGCGGAACACCGTATCGGTCTTGAGCGGGGTCTTTTTCTCCCGGCTGTCGAAGCCGAGCACGCTGCGCCTTGCCACGCGCCCATGCCGCGCTACCAGCGTCACGGCCCCGGCAAGATCGCCTTTGTCTATCTCGGCTTGCAGTCCGGCATCGACGCCGTCCAGTCCCGCCGTCGACAGCCCAACGTCTTCGGGCCGCGGCGCCGCCTCCAGCGCCATTTCAACCGGCCTTCGGTGGCACTACCCCGTTCGGCGTCATCGCGTCCACCGCGTGCGGCAGGACCTGCGCCAGCTTCGCGGCCAGTTCCTGCGGCGACATCCCCGCCTTGGCGGCGAGATCGTTGATCGTCTGATCGCCGAACGCGGTCTGCACGTGCTGCGCCGTGATCGGCGCGTTCGGTCCTTCCTTGATCCAAGAATTCACCGTCGGGCCAAGGCCCTGGGACTGGAACTGGTTCACGATCCCCTGCACCCCGCCATGCTGCTGGATCAGGTTGCTCACGATCGGCACCATCGCCGCGCCCACCATGCTGCCGACCATGCTGTCCAGAAATCCCATCGCACGCTCCTTC
>CAZCJI010000688.1:0-1327 GCA_964498625.1 uncultured Rhizobium sp. | reverse complement strand
ACGACGAGCGTCGGATGCCAGATGCTTTTCAGGTCGGCGAAATGTTCCGCTGTTCTGAGATCCGCAGAGCGCTCACCGCTGATGTGTTCCCACTCGCGGAAGGCCGCTATCTGAGCTTGCGCAACAGCCGGGCCTGCGGGTGGCTCCCGGTCCCGCTTGCGCTGCATGAGCCTTTCGATGAAGGCGGCGCCTGCAGCCTGGCTGGTTTCGGTCGGCGCGAAGAATATCTTCTGCAGAACGTCATATCCTTTAAGCGTCGGGTCGCCGATAGGCTTCGCGAGGATGGGCTTTTCGAGGTGCATGATGTCCTCGCCACCGCGCGGCTCGGTGCCAACCAGGATCATGCGGCGGAAGATCGCGGGGCGATCCTGCGCCATCTGCTGCGCGATCATACCGCCCAGCGAATAGCCGAGCACATCACAGACTTTGACGCCAAGGGCGTCCAGGAACGCAAAAACATGTGCGGCCATGCCCGCGATGGTTGGGGGCACCTTTCCAGTCGACCGGCCAATGCCGGCGCTTTCGAACAGGATGACCTCACGTCCCATCGCGAGCGGATCGGTGACGGCCGGATCCCAGTTGTCGAGCGTTCCGGTGAAGTGCTGTAGACACAACAGCGGAAGGCCCGATCCCACGCCGAACCGACGGTAGGCATACCGTTCGTCTTTCGCGGCGACGAATTGTGTGGGAGCGGTGATGTTGCTTGCGGCCGTAGTTGTCATTGTCCTCGCTCGCTGCTCTGCGGTGGGCCGGTTGACCAGAGTTGCCAACGCTACCAACCGGCTTGGCGACAGGCCTTGTGTGAAACCGGCGGTTTTGAATTTTCTTCTTCAATACCGAAGTCACGCCAGACCCGACGGGTGTCATCCAAGCAGTGGCCGTTGTATCTCGGCGAGGCTGGAGCAATCTGGCTGTAGCTCGGCTGGAGCCTCAACGTGATCAAGGACAATTTCGCCCTTCGCCTCTACGCGCGTGTCGCTCGACTCGGCAGCTTCTCCGCAGCCGCGCGCGAATGCGGCCTGTCGCAGCCACAAGCGTCGCGCATCGTCGCTGATCTTGAAACCGAACTCGGGGCCAAGTTGCTGTCGCGGACCACGCGGGCAGTTGTGCCGACCGAAGCCGGTGCAGAATTCCTCGCGCGAATCGAACCCATCCTCTTGGCGCTGGAAGAAGCAGAACACAGCGTTCGGGAAGGTGGGGAACTACGCGGGCTACTGCGGATGAGCATGCCGACGAGCTTTGGGGTCCGCGATGTCATTCCACGGCTCGCTACTTTTGCGGAGCGGTATCCAAATCTGCATATCGAGATTCAGCTCGACGATCAGCG
>CAZCJI010000687.1:0-1330 GCA_964498625.1 uncultured Rhizobium sp. | reverse complement strand
GGCTGCCCATGATGAGGCCGATCTGTGGGGCGGTCATGCTTCCTGCTTTGGCGAGAACCCAAGGAAGCGACGCAGTATAACGCCGCAACCGCTGGAGAAAAGTCCTATTTGCTGGGGCTTAACGGTTATTAGGCATCGTAAACGGATTGTTAACGCGCTTTCGCTAGCGTCACGGCGCGCCAGAAGGGGACGCAACGGGGCCGATGAAGGTCGACAGGGTAAACACCGCACGCAACGTGCGCGCAGTGGGTGCAGCCGCATATGCGCGTCAGGTCGAGGCCGTCGGCGCGGCCACATTGCTTGAGCCGGCCGCCAGCACGAGCGTTCTCGGAATCCCGGAGAACGAATTCACGCCGCGGGTCCGCGACGCGATCATGACCCTGATGGGCGAAGTCGACATGCTGCGCCAGGAGCTGCAGCAGACGCGCACCCGGCTTGAAGAAGCCGAGAAGACGGCCGATCAGGATCAGCTTCTGCCGCTGCTCAACCGCCGCGCCTTCGTGCGGGAACTGACGCGCTACATCTCGCTCGCGGGCCGTTATGGCACGCCGGCGAGCCTCGTCTATTTCGACCTCGACGGTTTCAAGCTGGTCAACGACACGCACGGCCATGCGGCCGGCGATGCTGTGCTCGAACATTTCGCCGCGATCCTGAAACAGAGCGTGCGCGACAGCGATTCCGTCGGCCGTCTCGGCGGCGACGAATTTGGCGTTCTGTTGAGCCACGCCAATCAGGAACAGGCGCACCTCAAGGCCGATCAGCTGGCGCAAAAGCTCAACGACAGTCCCACGGTCTGGCAGGGCCGCACGATTGCGGTGAGATTTTCCTATGGCGCGTTCGAACTCAAAGCCGGCGATGATCCCGCCACTGCCATCGCGCGCGCGGACGAAGCGATGTACGCGCACAAACGCGGCACCCCTACGCGATGATATCCGGTAGCAGCTGGTCCTCGATCGCGGCGATCTGATCTTTGAGCTGCAATTTCCGTTTCTTGAGACGCGTGAGCTGAATCTGGTCGTTCGCGCCGGATGCGATCAGTGCCGAGATCGCGGCGTCGAGATCGCGATGCTCCTGCGTCAGCTCCGCCAATCTGGCGCGCAGTTCGGGATGTTCGTCGTTCTCGTTCATCGGCGGTTGGGCTTGCGCTTTCCCTTCGCCAGATCCTCGCCCCATCGTTTGGCGAGCGGCCAATCGTAACCCAAAAGGTCGAGCGCGCGCCCCACCATATGATCGACGAGATCGCTGAGCGTATTCGGTTCGGCATAGAACGCCGGGACCGGCGGCAGGATGATCGCGCCCATTTCGGCCAGCGCCGTCATGGTGCGCAGAT
>CAZCJI010000686.1:0-1330 GCA_964498625.1 uncultured Rhizobium sp. | reverse complement strand
TCGCCTTCGCGCCGCGGTCCGCGACCGCACCATCGATACGCGTTCCGGCATGGTATCAGCGACCTGCTCCGTGGGCGCCGTCCTTCTGCCGCAAGGTGCATCGTCAAGTCAGGAAGCGATGCTGCGCGCTGAGGAAACGCTGATGCGCGCGCGCGCCGGCGGGCGCGACGGCTTCGAGATCTACGCGGCGTCGCCACAGCTCGAGACTGCGCGCCTGCGTTTGATGGGGATCGGCGACGAGGTCGTGGCGGCGTTGAAGGACGACCGGCTCATCTTCGCCTATCAGCCGATCATCGACGCCAAAACGCGTCTGGCCACGCATCACGAATGCCTGCTCAGGATGCGCACGCCGGACGGGTCCATCCTGTCCGCAGGGCATTTCATTCCCGCCGCTGAGCAGCTTGGGCTGGTGCGTCTGGTGGACCGTCGCGCGCTGGAGATGACGGTGGCACAGCTGCACGAGCATCAGCACGTCGTTCTCGGCGTCAACGTGTCGGGCACGACGGCGAGCGATCCTGCGTGGCTCAAATCCTTCATCGACTATGTGCGCGCCAACGCCGCCGTCGCCAAACGCATGATCGTGGAACTGACCGAAACCGCGGCGCTGCATCATTTCGAAGAGAACGCGAATTTCGTCAGCCAGCTGCGCGAACTCGGATGCCGGGTGGCCATCGACGATTTTGGCGCCGGCTATACCTCGTTCCGGAATCTGCAGATGCTGCATGTCGATATGGTCAAGATCGACGGCACCTACGTGCAGGGGCTTGTGACCTCGCCGGACAACCAGATCTTCGTGCGCACGCTGGTCGATCTCGCGAAGAACTTCAATCTGAAGACAGTGGCAGAATGGGTCGGCTCGGCGGAAGAAGCAGCGCTGCTGGAAAGCTTCGGCGTCGATTACTTCCAGGGCTTCCACTTCGGCCAGCCGGATTTGGCGCCAGAATGGGCGAAGGGCTGACGCCTATTTCCGCTGGCTCAGCTCGGCGAGCTGGCGGCGCATCTCTTCGATCTCGTTCTTGAGCTCGCTGATGTCTTCCGCAGGCTTGGCTTTCACTTCACCGGAGCCATTGGATGTTTTCGGCTCCTCGGCGCGCGGCTTGGGCGCGAAGGGCGAGAACATCTGCATCGCGCGTTCGAACATCGCGAGGTTCTGGCGCGTCATGTTCTCGATGACCTGGCTACCGCCCCCGAACGCTTCGGCGATGCGGTTGCGCATCGCTTCCTGGTTCTTGGTGAAGCTGTCCATCGACATGTCGAGATAGCCGGGCACGAAACCCTGCAGACTGTCGCCATAGAAGCGGATGAGCTGGCGCAGGAACTTGATCGGCAG
>CAZCJI010000685.1:0-1339 GCA_964498625.1 uncultured Rhizobium sp. | reverse complement strand
TTCGGCGTGAACCCAACCGCGCCAGCGAACGCCTTCGCCATCAAATCCGACGAAAAAGACGTCATCCCGAAACCCAACCCGCAAGAGGACTTGAAGAAAAAAGAAAAACAGTAAGGCGGCAGGGATTTGGGGGTGCGATGCAACAGAGGCTCGGTCAGCAGTGACCGGTGACCATCGCTAGGTCTCCATCAACCCGCGGGAGGCAATGCCAATATTGTCGCGAGTCGTGTTCTTCACGACATACATCATCTCGTCGGCTTGCCGGATGATGTCATGCGGCGTCTGGGCGTCGTGCGGGAAGGTTGCCAGCCCCATGCTGGCGCGGACATTCAGATTCAGTCCCTGCTCCGTGCAGAAATTCCCGGCGCGCATCGAATCCTGCAAACGTTTCGCAACCACCACGGCCTGGTCTTTGCTGGTCTGAGGCAGCAGCACGACAAACTCGTCGCCACCATACCGGAAGGCGAAATCAATCAGCCGGAGTTGCGCCTTGATCAGATAACCGATTTCCGCGAGCAACCGGCTCCCCACCAGGTGCCCATGCGTGTCATTGACCTGCTTGAAGTGATCGAGATCAATAAAGATCACGCTGAACTGATACCCGAAGCGCGCCGAACGGTAATCCTCGGTCTCAAGCGTCTTATAAAGATGTCGCGCGTTGAACAGCCCGGTGCAGTCGTCCGTGATCGTCAGTTCCTGAATCTTCTCGACGGCGCGCGCATTCTCTATCGCAATCGCGGCGTAATCGCAAAGCGCTTGCAGGAAGAACATCTCCTGTTCGCTGAGGCCAACGTTTGCATTCACCAGTTGAATGACACCCAGGACGCGATGCCGAGACCGCAGGGGCACGCAGATTACCGATCGCGTCTGTAGTTGTGTAAGTTCGTCCAGCCGCGCCGAGAATCGCGGATCCGCCTGCACGTCGGGCACGATGAGCGCCTGCCCGTGCTTGGCCACCCAGCCGGCGATGCCCTCTCCCACTTTGAGCCGTGCTTTGGAAAGCACATCCGACGCCGCGCCCACGGCAATCGCGAAATACAGTTCGTCCTTTTCTTCGTCCACCATGAGCAAAGACCATGTATCGGGGCGGAAATATTCCGCCATTTTTTCCATGATGGTTTGCAGGATGGAATCCAGGTTCAGGGACGAAGTAAGAGCTTTGGCGACGTCATGAAAGATCGTCAGCTCTTGCGACAGACGAATTGGGGATGTGCCCGCTGCCTCCGGCATGAACTCCTCGTCCTGGTGGGAGATACAAAATTATAGGATTCGCGCCGCTGCGCGGGCAACGTACCATAGTAACCCGTACCAGTTCCGCCACCCCGGGTAGAGGCCCCAG
>CAZCJI010000684.1:0-1340 GCA_964498625.1 uncultured Rhizobium sp. | reverse complement strand
TCGGCGTCGATCTCGACCAAGCTGCTCGCACAGATCGGCGGCGTGACGATGATGGGACCGCTGTTGATCGGGCTCGAGAAATCGGTGCAGATCGCGCCGCTCGGCGCCAAGATGAGCGAGATCTACAACGCGGCGCTGGTCGCGGCGTTATAGATAGGAGATCAGCGCCCAGAGGACATAAGCCAGCAGCATCGCAGCCACGAACAGATCGCTGATCATCGCGAAATTGCGATGGGCGTTGCGGCGGCTGTGATGCAGATGTCCGACTCCGGCCTGCGCATAATAGAGGCCGCCGACAATCGCTGCTGGAAGCACAAAAGACGGCACGAACACCGCGACGATCCCGATAACGCCCATCGCGGCATTGGCCATGCCGAGCTCTTCGATGAAGACAAGCGGATCGTCGCTCATGATCCCGAAAATTTCCTGTGCCGTGAAACGCGGCTGGATCTGCTGACGGATCCCGGCGATGAACAGGCGAACGCCCACCGCCCAGAACGTGAACCACTTGCCGATCAGAAGCATCAGCGGGAGGACGCCGTGCGAAAGCGCCTGCTGGGCGTAGACGCAGCTCCCAGGCAGGATCAATGTCAGCAGCAATACGCTCGCGTAATACATTCTTGGCCCCTCCGGCCGCACCGCGCCAAAATAGCACCTCTGCACGCCGCGCCGATGCAAAATCTTCATGACGTGGTTACAGTGGCCGCCCCGCCCCTTCAGGAACACGCCATGGACACCGCCAAGCTCGCCACCTTCATGAACACGATCTGGGACAACGATATTGTCCCCACGCTGACCGACTACATCCGCATCCCGAACAAATCGCCGGCTTTCGATCCGGATTGGGTGGCGCATGGGCACATGGACAAGGTCGTGACGCTGTTCGAGGGCTGGGCGAAGGAAAAGCTCAAATCCATTCCCGGCAGCACGCTGGAAGTCGTGCGGCTGAAGGATCGCACGCCGCTGATCTTCATGGAGATCCCCGGAGACAAGGACGACACCGTTCTGCTCTACGGCCATCTCGACAAGCAGCCGGAGATGAAAGGGTGGGCGGAAGGCACGGGACCGTGGGAGCCGGTGATGAAGGACAATCGCCTTTACGGCCGCGGCGGCGCAGACGATGGCTATGCGATGTTCGCGTCGCTGTCGGCGATCCTGGCGTTGCGCGCGCAGGGCGGCAAACATGCGCGCTGCGTCATCACCATCGAGGCCTGCGAGGAATCCGGAAGCTATGATCTTCCCTTCTATATCGAACATTTGAGTGACCGCATCGGCACGCCATCGCTGGTCGTGTGCCTGGATTCCGGTTGCGGCAATTACGATCAGCTCTGGCTCACGAC
>CAZCJI010000683.1:0-1342 GCA_964498625.1 uncultured Rhizobium sp. | reverse complement strand
CTAACGCCGTGGAGATATTGGCCATCGCGAACGTCAACGGCGCATTGGTGGGAGGGGCCAGTCTGAAAGCGGCGGATTTCATAACGATCATCGAGTCCGTTCGGAAGCCTTAACCAAGTCCCGCCACCGTTCTTTAAGAGAACACATGGCATTTCTTACCGGCTGGAAACCTTCTTTGCCGGGCCATGAACAGGCTTATCTACGATACAGCCGAGGCGCTGATTTACGATCCAGTGTCGGCCAACAGGATGGCGACGCGTTCGGCGCTCTATGCGCTTGGCTTTCGCAAGATCGAGACGGTTTCGACCGTCAGGGGTTTCGGCGACTACCTGCGAAAGCGGCCACCCGATATCGCACTCTGCGAGATGCAGAATTCCGACGGCGATCTTTGTGCGCTGATCCAGTCCGTGCGACAGGGCATGGAGGGGCATAATCCGTTCATCGTCATCATCGCGACGGCATGGGAAAAGAACGCCGCCATGATCGCACAGGTGGTGGATTCCGGTGCCGACGACCTGCTGCTCCGGCCGTTTTCCACGTCATTGCTGCAATCGCGCCTCGAAACGCATATTCAGCGGCGAAAGGGCTTTGTCGTCACGACAAACTATATCGGACCGGATCGACGGCGCGATTCATCGCGTCCGTCGAACGTCGAAATGTTCGAACCCCCAAACTCGTTGCGAATGAAAGCAAAAGACCGTCTGACGACCGATGAGATCGCGCTGCGTCTGGAATATGAACTGCAGATCGCGCGGGACGTTCTGAATTCCGAAAAGCTCCGGCGCGATGCCTTTCAGGTCTGCATCCAGTGGCGGCTTCTCCAAGATCAAATGCCGGGACATGTTCGCTACGATGAACAACTCGCTCAGATCGCGGAACTCACGCGTTCGATTGCCAAACGCTGCCGGGATAGCGACGCCGAGCAGGCGGCCGGGTGGTGCGATTCCATTGAGGCTGCCGTTGAAGGGCTCCAATTCGGCGTCGATCGCAACGCATCCATGCATCTGCTCGGTCACGCGGCGCTAAGCCTAAACCATCTGTTCCATCCCGAGCGCGACGGGAGCGAGCAAATCGCTCTTATTGATGCGACCGCGGCGATCATCAGGGCCCGCGAAGCCCAGAAACTGGCGTCCTAGCGCTCGCTACGGCTACGCTTCACTTCCCGCCCGTTTTCCTCTAAACCCCGCCACCGAAAGCGGAGTTCGTCATGCAGTCCCTGTTGGTCATTCTGGAATTGTTCATTTCCGCCGCGCTGATCGTTGTGATCCTGCTGCAGCGCTCGGAAGGCGGCGCGCTTGGTATGGGCGGGGGCGGTTCCGGGCTTGGCGGGCTGTTTTCGCCG
>CAZCJI010000682.1:0-1342 GCA_964498625.1 uncultured Rhizobium sp. | reverse complement strand
CGGTGTATTCGCCCTTCATCAGATGCGGGATGCCGCAGGCGAACTCGATCACCTCCAGCCCGCGCTGCACGTCGCCGCGCGAATCCGCAAGCACCTTGCCATGCTCGGACGAGAGCATGTGCGCAAGCTCATCCATATTCTTTTCGATGAGCCCCTTGAAGTTGAACATCACGCGTGCGCGTCGCTGCGGGTTCACGCTCGACCATTCGGGGAACGCCTTCAGCGCGGCTTCGACAGCGCTGCGCATCTCGGCTTTCGTCGCGAGCGCGACCCTGGCCTGAATTTCACCGGTCGAGGGATTGAACACATCGCCGAAACGGCCCGATGCGCCCTTCACATGCTTGCCAGCGATGAAGTGGTCGAGTTCTTTCATGAGAGGACGCCTTGTGAATGGAAGAAAAAGACCGTCGCGCGAACGATCAGCCGGACCACGGCCAGGGACGGCGGCGATAGGCCATTGTGCCGTCGTCGCGCTTCACACTGTCGAGCGCATAACAGGTCTTGTTCTGCGAACCGGGACAAGTCGCGTCGACAACGAGCGTGTATTTGCCGTCGCTGCCCTGCGCCTGACAGGTGTAATGACCTTCGGGCTGCGATGCCTGCGCGTCGCTGCTCACCAGCGTGGCCCCGGCCGGAAGAGCGCCGAAATCGAGCGCGCGCGTCAGCGTCGTGGAGCAGATCTTGTCCTCGGGCGGCAGAGTCGTGTCGAGTTGCGTGACGCCTTCGGCCATTGTTCCGATCATGGCCGGCAGCTTCGCGGTCGAAGCCGTTGTCAGGCCATGGCCGCCGCGCAGAAACCACCAACCACCGCCGCCGATGACGACAACCGCGACCACGATGGCCGCGATCCACATCCCTTGCGATTGCGCGGGCTTCTCGGGCGGCGTGGTTTTGGCATCGGACATGGAAGGCTCCTGAAGGCGCTTTGGGAGCCGGAGAATAGACGGCCCGTTCCCGATCCGCCAACCCGAAATTGCCGCATCTCACAAGGATTTAAGGGATACCAGAGCCGACGATCGCAATATCCGGCCCGCAATGATGGCGCCGTAGTCGGCGTTCATGTGCCCCTTGTCGCCCGCTATGCCGGAGAAGAATTTCATATTCGTTGTTGCGCCATCCGGATTTACGGTCCGTCTCGGCTGCGCAATGAATTTCGCGCCAAATTCCTCCGCCAGGCGAACGCAGGTCTTGTGAAACTGCGCCACCAGATGACGCAACGCCTCCGGCGTCAGCGTGCGCAGAGGGATCGAAAATTCGTCCGGTGAATGCGGGCCGGCGACCATGAGAATTGGGCGACGCGTGATTTTCCGAAGCGCGGAAACCGCTTTTAACCCGGGTGTTG
>CAZCJI010000681.1:0-1343 GCA_964498625.1 uncultured Rhizobium sp. | reverse complement strand
CGACCATCGAGCCCTGAATGGCGATGGTGCGGAAGGGGAACATGGGCAGCGGCATTTGCATCGCGCCGCCGAACAGGCCGACGATGATGATCTTGCCGCCGCGGCGCACGCTCTGCGACGCGAACGCGAAGCTCTTCTCTGAGCCCACGAAGTCCACGACCGCATAGGCGCCGCCGCCGGTCTCGGCCATCAGCTTCTTGGCCTCGCCGTCGTTCTTCGGATTGTAGGTCGCGCTCGCGCCGGCCTTCTTCGCGGCTTCGAGATGGCTGTCCACGATGTCGGCGGCCAACGGCCCTTTGCCGAACATGGCCTTCGCGAACTGTACACCCATCATGCCGACGCCGCCGCATCCCAGCACCAGAACCTGATCCTTCGGGCCCAGATGACCGACCTTCTTCATCGCTGCGTAAGCCGTAAGGCCAGAGCACATATAGGCCGCGCCGAGCGCCGGATCTGTCTTGCCGTAATCGATGAGGTATTTTGGATGCGGCACCATCACATGCGTCGCATAACCGCCTGGGCAACCGTTGGAGCAGCCAAGCTGACGCGGACCGCCGACGCAGATGTTCTCCTCGCCGCGCTCGCAGGACGGGCACTTGCCGCAGCCGATCCACGGGAAGGCGGCGTAACGCGCGCCGACCTTGATGTCCTTTACGTCGGGGCCGACCGCAATGACTTCGCCTTCGATCTCATGACCCAGCGTATGCGGGAGTTTAATATTTGCCATCGGCAGCTTGTTGCCGCCACCGAGATCGAAATAGCCGTCATGGATATGCACATCCGAGTGGCACACGCCGGCATTGTGGACCTTGAGCAGGACGTCCATGCCCGTGGGCGTGGGCGTCGGTGTTTCCAGTTCCTGAAGCGGCGCGCCGAATTCGGTAACGGCCTGGCTTTTCATAAGCGTTTCCCTTCGATTGTAATTCTGACTTATTGTCACTGTGGCACGCTCTCGCCGCTGTCTCAACAGAGCCAATGCTCCGGGCAGCGCTTTCGCAAAACGCCTGTGCTAGAGACCATCGTGAAGAAACAGGATTTGCCGCCATGAAATCCGTTCTGCTCGCCATGCTCGTTGCGACGGCATCGACGCCGGCTCTGGCCGTCAGTCCCTTCGATGGCACCTGGAAAATCGATGTCGGCACCGCGCAGCCGCCCGACAAGCCAAATGATTTTCTGCTGCAAGACGGCAGCTATTCCTGCCACAGCTGCGCGGCGCCTTTCACAGTCCCGGCGGACGGTGCGCCCCACGCGATCTCGGGCGATCCGTATGTCGACAGCGTGGCGATCAAGGTCGTCGATGCACACACCATCGTGGAAACGGAGGCCAAAGCCGGGAAGACCCA
>CAZCJI010000680.1:0-1345 GCA_964498625.1 uncultured Rhizobium sp. | reverse complement strand
CTTTGTCGATTCCGAGGGCGTCAATGCGGCCTCGCTTCTCGCGCGCCGGCCACAGATTCTCGACAGTATTTTGCCCGCACCTGACGAAATTTCTGCGTGGCGCGCGCGTCTTGTGGAGCGCTCGGCGCATGACACCAATCCGCCGCAAGCAAAGGGACTCGCGAAGATCAACTTCTGGCTTTTTCTGGACCGGCCCGCGGCCCTGCTGCTTCGCATCCCCCAACCTTCCCCTGTGTCATTCGCTAGGGCTGTAAGGCGAAAGCTTCGCTTCTGGCTGTTTTCGAAACCGCGGTCCGTCAAGCCGCTGGGGCGCTATGTATTCCTCGCGCTGCAATCGAGTACGGACACGAATGTTCTGCTTTTCTCGCAGCACGATAATTTATCCGCCATCGCGATAGCCGCGAAGCGCGCAGAGGTATTGGGTGTTCGGCTTGTCGTCAAACCACACCCCGCCGAACGCCAATCCGATTTTCTATCCGCTGTCAGCAATATCTGCGCTTCAGAAAATCACCTCCTGACAAGCTGGAACACAGCGGAGCTGATATCGGGCGCCGAAGAAATCATCGTGATCAACTCATCCGTAGGGCTGGAAGCGAAGGCATTGGGAAAGCCCGTTACGATATTGGGCGATAGCCTATACGGCGCCTTCTCGCCGCAACAAATCGCAGCTTATGCGCTCAATCATCTTTTGGACTTCGATCCATTCGGCACGGCACTGGCAAGTCCAATTGTTATAGAGAGGATATCGGCCCTCATCGAACCAACGCCATGACCTACAAACCGCGCCAACTGTCGCCATCGTAATCGAATAGTTTGAAATCCTGCCGGTATCGCCGAAACACCTTTTCCGCCAATAGTTCCGTGTAGAAAAACTCGTCGGGCCCTGGCTTCGGAAGTCTGTTGATAGCCGATGGAATGCTGGCGCTATCGATACCCGGAGCAATACGTCTGAAAACCGTGGCGATATCGGTTGAGAAAGTTTCGATCCGTCCGATGAAATCGTAACGAACGAGATTCGTCATGGCACAGCGCGCTTGCGTCATCCAATGCCAATCGGAAGCGTCGTCAGCCTCTCGCGCCACAGCAGCCACGAATTCTGCAAAGCCTGCACCCGCATCAAGCCCAAGCTTTCGCGCATAGAAATCCCGATATCCAATGCCGTTGAGATCGAGGATTTTGTCACGATAGGCAGATAGCAACCGCCCATATGGATTTCGAACGAAAGTGAATCGAAACGTGTCGCGGGATTTCAGCACGCGCTTCAGGTTGGGCGCCGGCAGCTCTTCCAGACTTTTATAAGGGCCGGGCCCCAGGTTGAGCTCGGCCGTAGCGTCGTCGCGAATTC
>CAZCJI010000679.1:0-1346 GCA_964498625.1 uncultured Rhizobium sp. | reverse complement strand
ATAGGCACGCCGCGCGCAGCGGCGCCGCCTTTCTAACTGTTCAGCGTCGTTGCTTGCGACGCCAGGCTATCGGCTTTCCTGGAGATGACTTGAGCGCGCTGTTCCGCAAACCAGCCCGCAGTCGCGTCAGTGCGGACTGCATCGAGCGTTTTCACTTTCGGCGGAATCACGCCATCGACTTTCACGACGTACATCTTGCCGCTTTTGGTGTTGAAAGGGTCGCCATCCTCGCCGATTTCGGCTGCGAAAATTTGCGCCAGAAGATCGGGGTCCGCAGCCGCATCCGTCTTGCTGCCATCGGGCGCGAGGCCGTTTTTGTCAACGGCGGCAAGATGGGTAACGTGCATTCCGACTTTCTTGGCCGCTTCGGCAAGGCTAAGGCCGCCGCTGTTCGCATCGGTAAAAGCATTGCCAATATCGGCAATCTTCGCAGCGGCGAGCTGTGCCAGCGCGTCCTTGCGGATGTCCGCTTTCACGTCGTCGAATGATTTGCTGACGCCGGGCGTGATCTTGGTGACATGCAGGATTGCCCAGCCGGCGAGATTTTTCTGCGGCGCTGTCGTGCCATCCACGGGCAGTGCGAAAGTTGCTGCGCCGCGGTCGCCGAGGTCGGCTTGCGCCACCGTTCCCAAGCTCTGTGCGCCGCCATTTGCTTTGGCGACATCGGCAAAACTCGTTCCGGAATCGAGTTTGGCTTTCGCGGCTACAGCATCGGCCTGTTTTGTAAATGTGATTTGCTCGACGTCACGCTTCTCGGGAATGAGATAACCGCTCGCTGGATCGGATTTGCGCAATTCGTATTGCTGCTTGAGTTGCGCATCGCTGATCTGGATTTGCGGCGCCAGATCGTCCGGCGAAATTTCGGCGTAGGTCGCTTCGCGATATTCCGGTGTGCTGAAGTGCGTCGCGTTTTTCTTCACATAAGCGGCGAGCTGCGCATCGGTCGGATTGGGAATCGCGCCGACGGCGGACGCCGGCATTACGACATATTCCGCTGCGCGCGTTTCATTGAGAAACTGGACAAGCGCCATGACATACCCCGGCGGCAACGTCATTCCTGCACCAGCAGCCGAGACAAGCTGGTTGCGAGTCATGTCTTGACGCACCAGTTCGATGAAGCCCTGCTCACTATAACCACGATCGCCGATAAGCCGCACAAACGTATCGTGGTCGAACGTTCCCAGTGGACCTGCAAATGCGGGGAGCGATTGGATTGCGCGGGTCACGTCGGGGTCGCTCGCGGCGAGGCCGAGTTTGGCGGCCAACGCGTTGGTGGCGACCTGATCGATCAGATTGTCGAGCGATCGTTGCGCGAGCCCGAGTTTGCGCGCCTGTTCGGCGGTCAT
>CAZCJI010000678.1:0-1349 GCA_964498625.1 uncultured Rhizobium sp. | reverse complement strand
CAGGATAACTTCCGTAAAAACCGATCACGGCTTTGCGGGTGTCCTGATCCGCTTGAGGTGCGATCTCCCGCACATGGCCTATTGCTCTGATGTTGGGGTTATCAACCAAAGCGACCTGGACATCGAGATTGCTCGGCACGTTCCGTATCGCATCGTCCGAAACGTCGAATACGGCGTCCATGCCGCCATCTTGTGCCAACTGGACGATCATCTGCCCGGGTTGCACAACTTCGCCCGGTTCGGCGCCCCTTGCCGTGACGATACCATCGGCATCGGATCTCAATTCGTCGTAGCCAAGCGCGTCTTGTGCATTTCGCAGAGCAGCCTGCTCTGACAGCATCTGTCCTTGGGCATTCTGATATTCGTCGTGGGCCTGATCGTATTGCGACCTTGAGGTGGCCCCCTCCTTGATAAGCGCATTTTGCCGTTCGAACGCGCTACGCGCTACCAGAAGGTGACTCCGCGCGGCCGCGAGCGTGGCCTCCGCCGAGGCGACGGCATTGCGCTGGTCTCGCGGATCGACGCGCGCAATCAGTTGGCCGGAGCTCACGTGATCTCCGATGCCGACGGTGACTTCGACGACGCGCCCGCCCAATTGGAACGAAAGGTTGACCTGATGGGCGGCGGCAACCCGGCCGGTGAGAGATGCAAACGCATATCCGGTGGCCCGCTCAACCGTGACAGCGCGGACAGGGCGTGGAAGCGGTTCGCCGACGGGCGGGCTGCAGTCCACCAACAAAAATGGCAACGCGATGAGAGCAAAGGCCAGAAACCCAATGCGGCTTGCGCTGCCTCCAGTCATATGCGGGGACCCTAGCGTTGCTGGACTTGAACAACGGCCCCCGGCTTGCTGTTCGCCGCTTCTGTAATGACAAGCCAATGTCGGCCTGCCGGCGCTGCGCCATGCACGACTTGGCGAATGGGGCCGGTGACAGCAACGATCGCGGCGCCTGCGGGGTTGGTCATGAAGCGCGCGATGGGCTCCAGCGTACCCTTGCCCGCGGGGTTTTCGCTGACGGCGAGCAGGTAGGGCGCCTTGGGCTTTAGACCCGTGACCGATGCCTGCAGTATCTGGATCAATCCCTGATCGAACAAAGTCACGCTTGTGGGCGCGGCGATCTTTGAACCCGACGGTGCCAAGGTCAGATGAATTGCTTGCTCGGCCATTCCCAACGGTTCCAGATTCGCGGTGCCGTCGCCGGAAGGAACTGCTCGGGAGACATAGGCAATTGCTTGGGGAGCCTGTCCGATTGCGATGCGGCCGACCACGCGATTGGTCGCCGTATCGATCGCCTCGAGCGCGTCGTCGTTTTCTAGACCAATGTAGATGCGGCTGCCGTCGCCGGAGG
>CAZCJI010000677.1:0-1352 GCA_964498625.1 uncultured Rhizobium sp. | reverse complement strand
GACCATCTCGGTCGAGAACCGGAACGCGATGCCCAGCGATGTGGGCGGCGGGGCTTTGTTCCGCGCCGACTGCTGCTTCTGAAGCGCGTCGAGCCGGTTTCCCAACTCGTGCAAATCATTTGGCTCACGAGCAGGCATGCGGATACTCACTTGGCTTTCGAAAGCCCCCTCGAAAGCGCGCGGAACATAGGGAGAGGGTAATATTATGTCAAGAACGCAGAATTGCGTTTAAGCCTTTGAAATAAAGGCAAAAATCGCGTGCGCGGCGAAATGCGCGGCGCGCGTCTTTTTGCGGCTGCGAATCTATTCGGCGGCGACTCGTTCGGCCTCGGCCAGGGTCACGGAAACAAGCTGGCTGACACCGCGCTCGGCCATGGTCACGCCGAACAGGCGGTGCATCCGCGACATGGTCAGTGCGTGATGGGTGATGACCAGGAAGCGGGTGTTCGCAAGCTCTGTCATCTGATCGAGCAGGTTGCAGAAACGCTCGACATTGGCGTCGTCGAGCGGCGCATCCACTTCGTCCAGCACGCAGACCGGTGCGGGGTTCACGAGGAACACGGCGAAGATCAGCGCCATCGCGGTAAGCGCCTGCTCGCCGCCGGAGAGCAACGCGAGGGATTGCAGCCGCTTGCCCGGCGGCCGCGCAAAGATTTCTAGGCCGGCTTCCAGCGGGTCTTCCGACTCCGTGAAGGTCAGGCGCGCTTCACCACCTTCGAAGAGTTTCGTGAACAGATCCCGGAAATTCTTGTTCACCTTCTCGAAGGATTCGAGCAGACGCTCGCGGCCTTCGCGGTTGAGCGTCTGGATACCGCGACGCAGACGATCGATCGCGCCGACGAGATCGTCGCGGTCGGTGGTAAGTGTCGTCAGGCGCTGTTCCTGTTCCGCCGCTTCTTCCTCCGCGCGCAGGTTCACGCCACCAAGCTGTTCGCGCTCCTGCTTGAGCTTCTCGACACGTTTCTCGGCCTGATCGAGTGGCGGCAGTTCCTGATCGTCTTTTATCTCCGCGCGTTCTGGTAGGTCGGCTGGCGTGCAATCGAGTTCGTCCTGAATACGGGTGCGCAGCTCGTTCATGCGCGATGTCTCGGACTCCAGCACGGCTTCGGCACGCGCGCGCTCTTCCCGCGCGGTGGAGAGAGAGGCATCCGCCGCTTTTGCCCGCCTGTCCGCCTCCGCGAGAATGTTTTCCGCTTGTGCGCGTATATCGGCCGCTTCGTTGCGGGCAGCTTCGGCTTCGCCAATCGTGGTCAGCAGGACATTGCGTTTTTCCGTGATGGCTTGCGGGACGGCTTCGGCGGCTTCCAGCGCGACGTTCAGTTCGTCGCGGCGGCGGTGAAGTTCTTCGATGT
>CAZCJI010000676.1:0-1355 GCA_964498625.1 uncultured Rhizobium sp. | reverse complement strand
TTTGATGGCCGCAGCACCCGCAGAGAACGATAAGGACAAGGACGCGAAGCCGGGCGACTACTATTCCGGCAAATTCTTCAAGGCGGAAGAGTCGCGCACCGAAGGATCGGTGAATGGCATCTCCTATTCCGCGATCACCGGCACGCTGATCGTGCATCCCGAAGGCTGGAACGATTCCGCGCAGAATGGCGGTGCGAAGAATCCCGATGCAAAAGGCGACGAATCTTCTCCCGAAGCGTCCATCTTCTTCGTCTACTACGCCAAGAAAGGCGCCGACGTCGAAAAGCGCCCCATAACGTTCATCTATAACGGCGGGCCCGGTTCGGCGACGGTGTGGCTGCACATGGGCGCGTGGGGACCCAAGCGCGTCGTCACCGCCGAGGACACGCACAATCCCGCGGCGCCCTATCAGATCATCGACAACGACCAGACCTTGCTCGACGCGAGCGATCTCGTCTTCATCGACGCGCCCGCAACAGGCTTCAGCCGCATCGCCGGCAAGGACAAGGAGAAGGCGTTCTTCGGCGTCGATCCCGACGGTCAGGCGTTCGCGAATTTCATCCAGGAGTTCCTCGCGAAGTACAACCGCTTCAATTCGCCGAAATATCTCTTCGGCGAAAGCTACGGCACGCCGCGTTCCGCCGTTCTGGTGAACGATCTCGAAACCGAATACGACATCGACTTCAACGGCGTGATCCTGCTGTCGCAGATCCTGAACTTCGATCTCTCAGTGGATCGGCCAGAGTACAACCCCGGAGTCAACCTGCCCTATCAGATCGCGCTGCCGACCTATGCGGCGACGGCGTGGTATCACAACAAACTTCCCGGCAAAAAGCCGGACGATCTCGTGGCGTTCGTGCAATCTGTCGAGCGTTTTGCCATGGGCGAATATGCACAGGCGCTCCAGATGGGCGCGAGTCTGAACCCGAAGCGCAAACTGGATATCGCCAACAAGCTTCACAACGTCACCGGTCTGCCGGTCTGGTACATCATGAAAGCCAATCTGCGCATCGATGGCGGCGAGTTCGAGAAGACGCTACAGGACGATGCGGGGCTGTCGACCGGCCGTCTCGATACGCGCTTCTCAGGCGTGACGCTCGATCCGCTCAGTCAGCGTTCCGACTACGATCCGCAATCGGCGTCGATCAGCTCGGCCTATGTGTCGGCGTTCAATGCCTATGTGCGCGGCCAGCTGAACTATGGACAGGGCAAGATCTACGTGCCGTCGGCACGCGTGTTCCGCGATTGGGATATGCGGCACAAGCCGCCGGGACAGCAATTCCCCGGACGCGGCGCCGCCAACGTGATGCCCGATCTCGCCAACGCGATGAAGCAGAATCCGACGCTGAAGATTC
>CAZCJI010000675.1:0-1358 GCA_964498625.1 uncultured Rhizobium sp. | reverse complement strand
CGGAGAGGCGCTCGGCCGTATTGGCGCCGTGTGAGGTGAGAAGCGCGATGGCGGAGAACGTCGCGCGATCGAGCCCCGCGCCCCTGCAGGCCACGGCGAGCGACTGGCCAGAAGCGTCGTTCAGGATGTCCTGCACTGCTATGCGTGGCAGGGCGAGCAAGTCCGCGAACCGTTCGGGAAATGCGCCATTCAGCGTGCGCGCCGCATCGACAATCGTTGCGGCGTCGATCTTAGCGGAATTGCCAGGTTCGCTCTCAAGCACATCGTTCATCGCCAGGATCCGCGCGCGCAATGTGCATGGCGCATCGAGAAAGAACTCGTTGAGCAGCGACACGGGAAGCTCTGCGTGGCCGTCGAGGCGCGATGCGACGGATACGCGGGTTGCGGCATCGACCTCGCGCGCGGTTTTTTCGAACAGCGCTTCGAACGGCGCGCGCATCGCCAGCGCATAGTCCGCCGGCCAGTCGAGCAGAAGATCCGCCAGATCGTTCAGCAGCGCGGCGCGACCGGCGGGCCCCTGTGCCGCCAGTGCGAGCAGGTGATTCAGGCGTTCGCGTGGTGTCTGCGCCATACGCGCAAGCTACACCCCGGTTGTTAAGGTTTCGTTGGTGTTTTCAATGCGCATCCGCACCGCTGGCATAGAGCGTACGCTCCTGGAACGCCAAATAGACGTGCAAGCGCTTGAGTTCGGGCAGCGCAAGCGTCAAGTCGGGAGAGCCGTAACACTTCACGAATTCCACGCTATGCTCCGCGCGCAGTGGGACATCCTTCATCTTCGCGTTGCCGTTGCACTCGGACTTGTCCTCGTAGATCGCGATGTCCGGGTTCGAGATGGTAAGGCCCTCTACGGACAGCGTCTTGAACCGGTGCGTGGGCATGTGCCCGTCACGCGGCCCCGCTTCATCGATCCCGAACGTGTCATGCGCTATGCGGCTCGACAGGATCGGGACGCCGTCGGTGGAAAGCGATGCGTTTATATCGTGCCCGTCGAGTTGCATGGGGATGACGAAAGTTTCCTGTCCCTGGAAATGCATCGGCACCGCGACGGCGCCTTCGTGAGTCCAGTAGACCACCTGTCCGCTGCAATGATCGGGTGAGAACAGATTGACCTTGCTGTGCGCAAGATCGAGATCGAGGATCAGGAGGTAATCCTGGGCGAGAGCACCACGCGCGGTCCGTTCCGCTCCAAATTCGACAAGACCGGCGATGCCAGGCTGGCCGACGAATTGCGCGGGCTGGGTGTCGAAGTGTGGTTCGGCCGGTCGTCGATGGGCATTTAGCGCATGCCGGCTTATATCAGCCAATCATGAGCACGTTGTTCGAGGCGCAGGCACCGCATCCGCTGGCCGATCGGCTGA
>CAZCJI010000674.1:0-1360 GCA_964498625.1 uncultured Rhizobium sp. | reverse complement strand
GGCCAGGATCGCGTCCAGATAAATCGGCTGTTCGGGAACGCGAACGGTATGGCGCTTGGTCGAAACGGTGCGATGCAGATAGGTCAGCGTCTCGCTATCGTCGAGTGGCGTGATCTCCGGCATGACCTGACCGAGGAGGTCCAAGGTGCGGTTGGTCTCCCCGACAAAGGCATCCAGCTCATACCGCCAATCCCGCTTCTGCTCACCGCCCTCGGTCTCGACCAGGGCACGTTCGGCCCGCGCCACGCGGTCGGGCGGCGCCATATATAAGAGTGTCAGAATATAGCTGTTCTCGAAGTGCTCGCGCGCGAAGGTCTGGTTCCCGTCGCGGCCGAGCGACACGCCGTCCTCGAATTGCGCCCGGCGTTCCTCGTCCACCACCCAGGATGCGAAGTCCGGAAACTCCGAATGGGGGTACCCTGGGGCCGAATAGCGCTCGGCCTCGAAGAACAAGGCCCAGCCCGAACCCAGGCGGCGCAGCACGTTGTTCACGCGCGCGCAGGCGGCGACGAGTTCCGATTCCGTAGCGCTCTCCAGATCGGGACCGCGGAAGCGCAGGCTGCGCTGGAAGCTGCCATCCTTGTTGAGCACGACACCCGGCGCGACGAGTGCGGCCCAAGGCAGATGATCGGCAAGCCGGTCGGACTTGTTGCGGTATTCGGCGAGATTCAGCATGCGAGATACGCCTTGTGACGAAGATGACGACGGAGGACTTCGACGAAGTCCGGATCCCGTTTGGCGGCGAACACGGCGATCGAATGGCCCACCACCCAAAGCAGCAGTCCGGCAAGCCAGAGCTGCAGGCCCAGGCCCAACGCGGCGGCGACCGTGCCGTTGACGATGGCGATGGCGCGCGGTGCGCCGGCGAGCAGGATTGGCTCGGTCAGCGACCGGTGGAGCGGGACTTCGAAGCCCTCGATCACTGGACGAGCGCTCCACCGCCGAAGGAGAAGAACGAGAGAAAGAAGCTCGACGCCGCGAAGGCGATGGAGAGCCCGAACACGATCTGGATCAGGCGCCGGAAGCCACCCGCGGTTTCGCCAAACGCGAGCGTCAAGCCGGTGACGATGATGATGATCACCGCGACGATCTTCGCGACCGGTCCTTGAACCGAGTCCAGTATCTGCTGAAGCGGCTGCTCCCACGGCATGTTGGTGCCGGAAGCCTGCGCCGACGAGATCAGAAGCAGCGACGCGGCGCCAGAAAGGGTCGCGATGCGCCGGATGGAACGAACAACTGTCATGGCAAATCTTCTCCTTGTCAGACCACTTGAAGGTTGGGGGTTACGGGTGCGTCGATGACGTAATCGCCGTCCGGCGAGAGCCCGCGCACGGCGGCAATCGTCTCGATGCGGCGGGAG
>CAZCJI010000673.1:0-1362 GCA_964498625.1 uncultured Rhizobium sp. | reverse complement strand
AAGCTGTCCGGCCAGGGCGCAGACCGGCCGCCGCATTTCTGAAGCCAACGGGAAACAAGCGACTGAAGCCTCGGCGGGAGCGCGTGCGGCTCCGTGCCCAGACTATAAATCCGTTGTTGCTCGGCCATTCCAGGATTCGCAAATTTCGCGGCCGGAACGGCACGCGACACCCGACGAAGTTGGAGCGACGCACAGGAAGAGTGCCGGGGCGGAAGAAACCCGGCATGGGACTCGACTCTTCTGCACGCCGCCGCTTGACGCCCTCCGCAGGACAACCCGATAAAGGTCAGGCTTCCCAGGTTTGCGGTCGAACTTTCGCCAAGGCATCCATGAATACCGGGCTATCCCGCACAAAACCTCAACCTTCGGGACTTACTGAAGACAAAACTTTAGATATTCGAGATTGCAGCCCGTGGTCAAGAGGAAATCATAGGACTTTTGGCGTGAGCGGACGTAAATCTAAAGAAAATCGCAGTTCCCCGAGAAATGTCGGCGAAGGGCCCGCCGTCTTCCGGGTCGAACTGGGCGAAAGGATACGCTGGCTGCTCGACCAGTTCGCCAATCGCGTCGAGGCGGCGGAGGTCGCGGGCGTGACGCCGGAGCATCTCGCCTCCTACATCGCCGGCCGCGCCAAGCCGCCTTTCGAACTCGTGGCGCGGCTTGCCGCCGCCAAAAACGTGTCGCTCGACTGGCTGGCGAGCGGCGACGGACCGCGCGAGGCGGACGGCGAAGAGCCCGAGGGATTCGTCGCGATCCCGATCGTGCGCGACGCCGATGCGGACGCAGAGGCGCCAGGCGATCCGGTCCTGTTCTCGACCGGCTTCCTCCACGGTCTGGGTGCCGCCGACTTCGACAGGCTGCGCATCGTGGTTCAGCGCGGCGCCGCCAACGAGCCGGTGATCCGCGACGGCGACCTGCTGCTGGTCGACACCGCGAATGATCGCATCACCCGCGACGGCATCTATGTCGCCGCGCGCGACGGCCGCTATTTCGTGCGCTTCGTCGAGACCGCGCCGAACGGCACGGTGACGCTGAAATCGCGCAATCCCGATTACGGCACGCAGACGCTGACGCCGCAGGACGCTGCGCAATTGCATATCTTCGGACGGGTGCGCTGGCGCAGCGGCGCGATCTAGGCCTTCGCCTGTTTGCGCAGGGTCTCGCGCAGCTCGGCATTTTCGCAGCGTTCGGCCTCCAGCTCGCGCTCGGTCTCGCGAAGCTGGGTGAGCAGGCGCTGCGCCGCGGCGCCGCCGCGCCGGGCGGCGAATTCGGTGCGCAAATTCATCAGCACGGTGACGTCCTCGACGCTATGGATGATCCACTTCACATAGCCGTCCGGACCGATCACCGGCACGTTGAGCG
>CAZCJI010000672.1:0-1362 GCA_964498625.1 uncultured Rhizobium sp. | reverse complement strand
ATCGCAAATGGGCCGAGATGAGCGCGCGGTTCTTCAAGGAATATGGCTGCCTTGAGATCGTCGAGTGTTGGGAAGATTTCGTGCCCGAAGGCAAACAGACCGACTTCCGCAAGGCCGTCGCCGCGAAAGAGGGCGAGAAGATCGTGTTCGCGTGGCAGATCTGGCTCGACAAGGAGAGTTTCCAGATCACTGAAGAGAAGATGCACCATGACCCACGCATGGACTCCGCCGGCGATCCGCCCTTCGATGCCAAACGCCTGATCCTCGGCTGCTTCACGCCGCTTTTGTCTATGGGGAGAAGCTGAACGCTCCAGTGTCACGGCCCGCAACTGCGGGCCGCCCAGTTGGGTTCTGCACACTTCAGCGTGTTGCGCGAGGTCGAAGCGAAAGCTGTGATATCCCGCAAGGTTTCACCTGGGTGGCCCGCATTCGCGGGCCATGACAAGTTTGGGCTATAGCGCCGCTGCGATCCGGTTGAGCCCTTCGGCCAGCAGCTTCGCGTCCTGCGCAAAGCAGACGCGGATATAGGAATCCATCTCAACATCATCCGGCGCGAACGCCGAGCCCGGCGCGACGCCAACGCGCGCGCGACGAACGAGATCCTCCGCGAAGGCGAGGCTATCGGTCATGCCATCGATCTTGAGGAAGCCGTAGAACGCGCCTTCGGGCCTCATCCAGCGGATGCGGTTCTGGCCGTCGATGAAGCTTTGCACGACATCGCGGCCCGTGCGGCAGCGTTCGAGCATTTCGGCGCGGAACGCGTCGCCTTCTGGCGACAGGGCAGCGAGCGCGCCATATTGCGCGAAGCTCGTCGGTCCCGTGTTGTTGGCGATGGTGATGACCTTCATCTGCGCGTCGAGCGTCACCGGATGGATCAGCCAGCCGATGCGCCAGCCCGTCATCGCCCACGGCTTGGAGAATGAATTCACGACGAACAGATTGTCGTCCGGCGTCGCGATCTCAAGGAATGAAGGCGCGCATGTGCTGCCGTCGAACACCAGCGTGCCGTAAACCTCGTCGCTGATGATCGCGATATCGCGTTTGCGCGCGAAATCGAGCATCGCCTTCTGCTCGTCGCGCGTCATCACCCACCCGGTCGGATTGCCCGGCGAGCAGACGAAGATCGCCTTGGTGCGCGCGTCGCATTGCGCGAACAGCTTTTCGAGATCGAGGCGCCAGCGCGAGGCGCGCCAATCTTCCTCCAGCTGGGCGAAGCGGACTTCGGCGCCGACGGCCGTGGCTGCCTGAAAGATGCTGGGCCAGATCGGCGAGACGATGACGACATTGTCGCCGGTCTCGATCAGGCATTGCAGCGCCGTGACGACCGCGAGCGTGGCCGCACCGGGCAGCGAAATGCGCGCG
>CAZCJI010000671.1:0-1369 GCA_964498625.1 uncultured Rhizobium sp. | reverse complement strand
CGGGAAAATCGCCAAATGGTGGATGCCCGACGATGTTGTGTTCGTCGATGAAATTCCGCATACCGCCACCGGCAAGATCCAGAAGATGACCTTGCGCGAGCGCTTCGGAAAGCACGTTCTTCCGACGGCCGCGGCATGAGAGGCACTGACACCGCATGCGTTACGGAACGGCCGCCGCGCGGATTTCGCACTGCACTTTCCTCATAGCGGCGATTGTCGCGCTGACGGCGGGCTGTGGCACGCGGCTCGGCTTCTGGAAATACGAAACCGGCTTTCAGATTCTCTATCCCGCCATCGGGATCGGTGCACTCGCGGCGCTGGCCGGCGCGTATTGGCTCGCGGCAGCTCTGCGAAACAACGATAGTACAGGCTGGCGCGCGGGCTTTGCCGGTTTGATCGGCGCGGCAATCCTTCTGTATTTCCCGCTCAGCGAAGAACGCCGCGCCTGGAGCGCACCGCCGATCCACGACATCTCGACCGATGTCGGTGATGCGCCGCAATTCACGGCCCTCCTTCCCCGGCGCGCAGGAGCAGCCAATGGACCGGAGTACGACGGGCAGAAAAAGGTGGTGCTCAAGGGCAAGATCACCACCGTCGCGGAATTGCAGAAGCTCGCTTATCCGGACATCAAGCCGCTCGGAAAGCTGCTCAATCCGCGCAACGATCCGAAAGTGGATTCGAAGGCGATCCTGTTCTGGCATGCATTCGAGACCGCCAAACGCATGGGCTGGAATATCGTCGCTTTTAACGAGAAGAAGGGCACCATAGAGGCCACCGACACGACGTTGTGGTTCGGTTTCACCGACGACATCGCGGTACGCGTCATTGCCGCCGGCACGATGGGCGCACGCCTCGACATCCGCTCCAAGAGCCGCATCGGCACCAGCGACTACGGCCGCAACGCCGCGCGGGTAATGGATTATCTGAAGGCGCTATAGACAGTCCCGTCATTCATCACAAAACGCACATCGAGATCGTTCGCGGTCGCTATCAGGTCGGCGAGATAGCCCGGCTTCACGCTGCCGAGTTCGTGTTCGCGGCGCAGGATCTTCGCATTCACGGCGGTCGCGGCGAGAAGCGCCTCGTCGCGGCTCATACCGAGTCTTTCCATCCAGCGAAGCTCGCGCAGATTTTCACCATGCGGGAACGGGCCGACATCGCTGCCGAGCCCGGTGACGACACCTTCTTCGCGCGCGGTGCGGAAGGCATTCGCGGCTTCGACCATGCGGGGATGCGGTTCACTACCACGCACATAACCATGGAAGTATTCGCACAGTGCCTCGCACACCGTGAGCGTCGGCAGATAGGCGATGTTATTCTTGCGCATCAGCGCGAAGGTCTCGCGCGAACCGCCATAGCCGTGCTCGAT
>CAZCJI010000670.1:0-1377 GCA_964498625.1 uncultured Rhizobium sp. | reverse complement strand
CGATCTTCTTAACGCGTTCCGCCGTATCGCTCATGGTATTGTAAGCCTCTCCTTGAATAGCCTGCCGGGGGTTAGGGGGTGGCCCGCAGGTTGGGCCCTCACTGATAAAGCATGTGGGGTTGTCGGGTTTCGTAACACAAAGGCCGCTCGCCCGCTACAACAGGGTTAAGCCTTTGGTTTCATTGTCAGATCATGGCCATTCCGCCATTGACCTGGATCGTCTCGCCGGTCACATAGGCCGCTTCGCCGGATGCCAGATAGACCACCGCGGCGGCGATCTCCGCCGGAGTTCCCATTCGGCCGGCCGGGATGCGGGTGGCGATCGCCTCCTTCTGGGCGTCCGTCAGGGCGTCGGTCATCGCGGTCGCGATGAAGCCCGGCGCCACGGCGTTGACGGTGATGTTGCGCGACGCGACCTCGGCGGCCAGCGACTTGGTCATGCCGACCAGGCCCGCCTTGGCGGCGGCGTAATTGCCCTGCCCCGGATTGCCGGTGACGCCGACCACCGAGGTGATCGAGATGATGCGGCCCCAGCGCTTCTTCATCATGCCGCGCAGCACGGCGCGGGAGAGGCGGAAGGCGGCGGTGAGGTTCACCGCGATGACCTGGTCCCACTCCTCGTCCTTCATGCGCATGAAGAGGTTGTCGCGGGTGATGCCGGCGTTGTTGACGAGGATGTCGATGGGCGCGCCGGCGGCGGCTTCCGCCGTCTTCACCAGCGCCTCGACCGATTCCTTGTTGCCCAGATCGCAGGTCGCGACGAAGGCGCGCGCGCCGAGTTCGGCCTTGACCGCTTCGAGCGCCTCGGCGCGGGTGCCGGAGAGGACGACGCTCGCGCCCTGGGCGTGCAGCGCCTTGGCGATGGCGCCGCCGATGCCGCCGGACGCGCCTGTCACAAGCGCCGTTTTTCCTGTCATGTCGAACATCTAGAGCGCCTTCACGAAAGCTTCGATATCCGCCGGCGTGTCGAGCGTGACGGTCGCCAGATCCTTGTCGATGCGCTTGACCATGCCGGTGAGCACCTTGCCGCCGCCGAACTCGACCGTGGCCGTCACGCCATAGCCGTGGAACGCGAGCACGCTTTCGCGCCAGCGCACGCGGCCGGTAACCTGTTCAACGAGCAGGCGGCGGATTGTTTCCGGCTCGGCGGTCTCGGCCGCCGTCACATTGGCGACGACGGGCACCGCGAGGGGACGGATCGTCACCGCCGCCAGCGCGTCGCGCATCTTGTCGGCGGCGGGCTGCATCAGCGGGCAGTGGAACGGCGCGGATACGTTCAGCGCCATGGCGCGCTTGATGCCCAGGGCCTTGGCGATCTCGGGCGCCTTGTCGATCGCGGCCTTGCTGCCGGAGACGACGACCTGGCCCGGCGCGTTG
>CAZCJI010000669.1:0-1378 GCA_964498625.1 uncultured Rhizobium sp. | reverse complement strand
GTCGGCGGTCGTGCCCTTGGGACACGCCATCACGCCGGCGTTGCAGATCACCACATCGAACGGCTTTCCCGCCTTTACCAGCGCATCGGCGCAGGTGCGCACGCTTTTGAGTGAGGCGAGATCGAGCTCGATGAGTTCGAGGCTTCCTCCATTCGCCGCATCCTTGCGCACGGCCTCGGTGGCGCGCTGCGCCTTGGCGAGGTCGCGCGCCGCGCCGACAACGGTTGCGCCATGTGATGCGAGCACGCGGCAAGTCTCAACGCCGAGACCTGCGGACGCGCCCGTGACCAGCACGCGCTTGCCGCTCAAGCTCACGCCTTCCAGAACCTCGTCGGTGGTCGATGTCGCGCCGAATGTCTTTGTCATGGGAAATCTCCGATCAGATCAGATTGACGCGATAGACGCGCGCGGCGGTGCCGCTGAACAAAGCTGTTTTTTCATTCGCCGAATAGTTCGCCGCGATGCGCTTGAACGCATTCCACAGCGCCACATAGTCCGCGCCGAACTTGTCCACCGGGAAGTTGCTCTCGAACATGCCGCGCGAAGGCCCGAAGGCTTCGATGCAGGTTTCGATGTAGGGCTTCCACTGGGCGGCCAGCGTTTCCGACGAGGGGAGAGGCTCGGCCATGCGCTTGCGCCAGCCCGCGAACGGCATCGGCAATCCGCCGAGTTTGACGACGACATTCTGGCATTTCGCGAGCGCGCGGATGTTGTCGCGCCAGGTGCCGAAGCGTTCGTCGCGCTTGCCCTGATACGCCGCGATGCCGAGCGGCGTGCCGACATGGTCGAGCACGATGGTCGTATCCGGGAAGGCGCGCGCGAGATCGATGAGGTCGAGCAGTTGCGGCTCCAGGAGCCACGCGTCGAACGACAGGCCGAGCGTGTGCAGGACCTTGAAGCCCTCGCGGAACTTCGCATCGCGATAGAGGCCTTCCGGCACGCGTCCGTGCAGGGGACCCAGCACATTCGGATCGGCGTCCCACGAACAGCTCTGGCGGATGCCGCGGAACCGGCCGTGCCCGGCGGCGATGTGCGAGCGCAGCACATCTTCCACCACAGCGGGCTCCTGGCGGAGATCGGTGTGACCCACGATGCCCGCGCAGGCGCGCATGTCGCCGTACAGTCCGCTCGCGGTCATCGCGGCGATGCCGTTCACGAACTCGGTCTCGCCGACGCATTTGAGCGCGTCCGGTCCATCGGCACGGTACATCGCACCGCACTCCATATAGATCGTGCCGATGATCTTGTGGCCGGATTTCAGATCGGCGAGCAATTCGTCGAGCAGATAGCGCGGGATGTCGCGGATGATATCCATGAAGCCGTGATCGGACGGCGGCAGGTTCTTCAAAATCTCCGTCGGCCGGTCCCACAGATGATG
>CAZCJI010000668.1:0-1381 GCA_964498625.1 uncultured Rhizobium sp. | reverse complement strand
AATACGATGGCGGGCTCTGGATGGCGGTCAAATCGGTGAAGGTGAAGCCCGGCAAAGGCGGCGCCTACAACCAGGTCGAACTCAAGAACATCCTCAACGGCACCAAACTGAACCAGCGCTTCCGCTCCGACGAAGGCGTGGAGGAAATCTATCTCGAGAAGAAGGACTTCCAGTTCCTGTTCGCGAACGGCGACATGCTGACCTTCATGGATCAGGAGACCTACGACCAGATCGAACTCTCCGTCGAGTTCGTGGGCGAAGATCAGGCGCGCTTCCTGCAGGACGGCATGAAGACGCTGGTGCAGATGTACGACGGCAAGCCCATCGGCATCGCGTTGCCGCAGAACGTGACACTCACCGTGGCCGAGGCCGATCCCGTGCTGCGCGGCGGCACGGCGGCGCCGTCCTACAAGGGCGCGGTGCTGGAGAACGGGATGAAGATCCAGGTTCCGCCGTTCATCGAGGCCGGCGAGAAGATCGTGGTTGCGACCGAAGACGGCTCCTATCTGCGCCGCGCCAACTGATGGCCTATATCTCCCCCGCCCTCAATGTGATGATGGCCGCCGCGCGCAAGGCCGGCAAACCGCTGATCCGCGACCTCGGCGAACTCGAGAATCTTCAGGTCTCGATGAAGGGACCAGCGGATTTTGTCACCAGCGCCGACAAGCGCACCGAGCGCATCCTTATCGAAGAACTGACGCGCGCGCGTCCGGGCTATGGCTTCCTCGCCGAGGAGAGCGGCACGATCGAGGGCAAGGACAAGACCCACCGTTTCATCATCGACCCGATCGACGGCACGACGAATTTCCTGCACGGCATTCCGCATTTCGCGATCTCGATCGCGCTGGAGCGCGAGGGCCAGATCGTCTCCGCCCTCGTCTACAATCCTGCGACCGACGATATGTTCGTGGCCGAGAAAGGGCATGGCGCCTATCTCAACAACAAGCGGCTGCGGGTCGCGGCACGCAAGATGCTCGCGCACGTATTGCTCGGCACCGGCTTCCCGTTCCACGGCCATGCCGAGGACCGGCATGCGCGCCTGCAAACCGAGCTTGCGACACTGATGCCGGCAACGGCCAGCCTGCGCCGCATGGGCGCAGCCTCGCTCGACCTCGCCTATGTCGCGGCGGGACGTTTCGATGCGTTCTGGGAACGCGGATTAGCGCCCTGGGACGTCGCCGCCGGCATCCTGCTGGTGAAAGAAGCGCAGGGCGTCATCAGCGATCTTTCCTGCGGCCCCAACATGCTCGACAACGGTTCGGTCCTCGCCGCGAACGACGCCTTGCATCCGCAGCTGCTCAAGATTTTCCGCAACTCATAAAAAAAGACGCCGGGCTCTCAACCCGGCGTCTTTCCTGGGAAGACCCGCGCGTCAGCGGCG
>CAZCJI010000667.1:0-1384 GCA_964498625.1 uncultured Rhizobium sp. | reverse complement strand
TGCGCCAAACGGCCGGGCTGGACCACGGAAGTCCTCGACACAGCGCTGCTCGGGCGCTCGCATCGCTCGGGACCGGGCAAAGCGAAACTCAAAGACGCGATCGACCGCACGAAGAAGCTTCTCGGCGTGCCGGACGACTATCGCATCGGCATCGTACCCGCGTCCGACACCGGGGCGATGGAAATCGCGATGTGGTCGATGCTGGGACCGCGTCCGCTCGATTGTTTCGCGTGGGAAAGCTTTGGCGAGGATTGGGTCACCGACACGATCAAGCAGCTGAAGATCAAGGATGGCCGCGTGTTCAAGGCCGCGTATGGCGACCTGCCCGATCTCTCGCAGGCCGATTCTTCCCATGACATTGTCTTTTTGTGGAACGGCACGACATCGGGCGTGCGTGTGCCGAACGCCGACTGGATCAGCGCGAACCGCGAAGGCATCACGATCTGCGACGCGACCAGTGCCGCCTTCGCGATGGACCTCGACTGGTCGAAGCTCGATGTCACGACGTTCTCCTGGCAGAAGGTTCTGGGCGGTGAGGCCGCGCATGGCATGATGGTGCTGTCGCCACGCGCCATGGCGAGGTTGGAAGGCTACACGCCGCCCTGGCCGCTGCCGAAAATCTTCCGGCTCACCAAGGGTAACGGACTCAACGAAGCGATCTTCGCGGGCGAGACGATCAACACGCCATCGATGCTGGTGGTCGAGGATTACCTCGATGCTCTGACCTGGGCCGAAGGCATCGGCGGATTGAAGGCGCTGCAGGCGCGCGCGAATGCGAATTTCGCGGCGCTGTCGGCGTGGGTGGCAAAGAGCAATTGGGTCGATTTCCTCGCGGGCGATGCATCATACCGGTCCAACACCAGCGTGTGCCTGAAGATCACCGATCCGGCGTTCACGAAACTCGATGAGGATGCGCGCTACGCGATGGTGGGCAAGATCGCGAACGTGCTGGAAGCCGAAGGCGTCGCCTTCGACATCGCCGGCCACCGCAACGCGCCCGCAGGTCTGCGCATCTGGTGCGGCGCCACGGTCGAGACCGCGGAGATCGAAGCATTGGCGCCATGGCTCGACTGGGCCTGGGCACAGGTGAAGGGCTGAAGCGATGCCGAAGGTCCTGATCGCCGACAAGCTTTCGCCCGCCGCCGTCGCCATCTTCAGGGAACGCGGCGTCGAAACGGATGTAAAGACGGGATTGAGCAAGGAAGAACTGCTCAAGATCGCCGATCAATACGACGGCATCGCGATCCGTTCCGCGACCAAGATCACCGCCGAAGTCATCAAGGCGGCGAAGAACCTGAAGGTCGTGGGACGCGCCGGCATCGGCGTCGACAATGTCGATATTCCCGCCGCCACGGCCGCCGGCGTGATCGTGATGAACACGCCG
>CAZCJI010000666.1:0-1385 GCA_964498625.1 uncultured Rhizobium sp. | reverse complement strand
CCGCGACCGGTAAGGAAGATCACGGGGCGGTCGCTGCCGCGTGCCGCCAGCGCCGCCTGGAGGTCGAGGCCGCTCAGGCCGCTCATGGCAAGGTCCAGCACGACGCAGCCGGGGAGGGCCGGATCATGCTGCTCCAGAAAGGCTTCCGCCGAAAGGAACGCGCGGACGGCGCATCCGACGGCCCCGAGCAGCCGTCCGAGGCTCTTGAGCACCGCGGCAGTATCGACGAACGCTTCTTCACCGGAATCGAAACTTTCGTCGAACTGAAGCACCTCCATGCCGGCGGGCAGATTTTCCAGTTGTTCGATCCCGTGCTTCCTTTGCAAACTGACGAGGCGAACGCCGGGAATGTGCGCGAGTGCTTCGAATTCCCGCAGCGGGATCGAGCGGCCTTTGTCGATATTGCGCGCCGGATTGCCCTGCCAGCAGATACCGACATTTATCCGGTCGCGGGGCAGCGCGTCGCTGCCTGACTTGATCCTGTCCTCGTCCTTCGATGAAAGATCGATGCCCGGCGGGATGGTTGTAAGATCGGTCTTGAACAGGTTGGGGAGGCTCATCACCTCGCAACGCAGATCGGGAAGCCGCGCCGGGTCCAACTCCGCGACGAGCCGCGCTTTCAGATCGGTGGATGACAAGACTTTCTGAAAATGGAGCGGTGCGAGCAGCGACACCTCGGCGCCGCGCTCCGCGAGCAAAGGCAGATAACGCGCGAACTGCACGAGGTCGCCAAATGCGCCGTCACCATAGACGACGATCGATTTGCCCTGCAGGCTCTCGCCCGACCAGTAGCGGACGCGGCGCAGGTCCGGATCGATGGTCCGATCGCTGGCCTCCAGACGCCAGTCAAAGTCTTTGAACCCTTCGGGCATCCGTCCCAGCAGAAGCTTCAGGCTTCCCCGCGCTTTGCGTGCTTCGTAAAAATCCTTTTTCAGGCCGATGGCGCGATTGTAGTTGGCGAACGCTTCGTCGAAATGGCCCGTGTCCTGAAGCGCGAAAGCGAGATTGTAGAGCGCAACGGGCTCATTGGGCCTGAGCGCCGCGGCCGTGCGGTAGTCCGCAAGCGCTACCTCCAGACGATCGAGTTCCCGCAGCGCATTCGCACGATTGTGGATCGCTTCGAAATAATCGGGGCGAAGCGCGATGGCCGCATCATAAGCGGCAATCGCTTCCTCGCCTCGTCCCGCACGCGAGAGCGTGTTGGCGCGGACGAACTGCGCGAACGGATCGTTGGGTGAGAGCCGGATCGCGGTATCGAAACTTGCAATGGCCTCGTCGTTCAGTCCCAGCGCCTGAAGCGCCACCCCATATTCGCGGTGCGCCGCCGCGTTCTGCGGATCGATCTTCAGCGCCAGAGCAAGTTTGTCGGAGGCGAGATCGGGTTG
>CAZCJI010000665.1:0-1388 GCA_964498625.1 uncultured Rhizobium sp. | reverse complement strand
GACCCACCAATACACCGCACCACTCGTGCCGATCCTCACGCTGGCCGCGGTCGACACGGTCGCGAAAATTCGCCGGGCGCTAGAACAGCAGCGATCAACAGCAGCGCGGACGTCGATCAGCCGGCTCCGCGGTCACGCTGGTCGACTTGCCTGGACGGTAGGGCCCGCATACGCGATGGGCATCCTTGTCGTTGCCGTATGGGCAGTCGGCCGGATGCCGTTCGACCAGCTCACAAAGAGCGGCGTCACGCAGTCGTGGCACACCACGAGCTACGACCAGGCCCGACAAGCCGCGGTTGACGTCGTCCCGAATGGGGCGAGGGTCGAGGCGAGCAACGACCTTGCACCACACCTCGTCGATCGCGCACAGGTGATGCTGCTCGACGCGACGCCGCACGACGCGCCTTGGGTCGTGTTCGACGCCGGCAACATCGAGTTTCCGATGACACCGCAGGCCCAGGACACTCGCAGCAGCTGGTTGTTGTCGCACGGATATCAGCAGGTGTTCTCGCGAGACTCGATCGTCGTGTATCACCGAGTCGTGGCGGCCGGCGCTGCCACCGGCACTGTTACCGGCGCTGCTGACGGAAGTGCGCCGTGACCCTTGACGATCCGTTGGCCACCGACGAGCCGGACGACTTCGACGCGGACGAGATAGCTCCGATCGAGACCGCATCGCAGGCCAGCTTCACGACGACACAGTCCAGGTTCTCGCCGGGCTGCAGGTCCAACTCGGCCGCATAAGCCGCGCCATCGACGTCGACTCTGCGCTCGGCCGAAGGCTTGTGGTGCAGGCCCAGGAGATGGTGTCCCAAGCCGCTGATGAAACCAGACGGTTGATGTTCGATCTGCGCCCGCAGCGTTTCGCCGAGCACGGGCTGCGCGGCGTGATCACCCAGCTCGTCGAGCGCGCCGCCTCACAGGCAGCGTTCGAGTGGACGGTGGAGATACCGGACACTCGGTTCCCAGGAATCGTCGAACAACTCGTGTTTCGCACAGTCCGCGAGGCGGTTCTCAATGCACAGCAACATTCCCGCGCATCGACCCTGACCGTCACGATCTCCGCCGATCAAGCCAATGTGCGCGGGACGATCACCGACGACGGAGTGGGATTTGAAACGACCGCAGCTGAGACACCGGGACGCTTCGGCAAAGGACTCGCCGCTGCCGACCAACGGCTGCGACTCGCTGGCGGACAGCTGACAGTCGAAAGCCGCAGACGTTCTGGTTGCAGCATCCGGTTCACCGTGCCCATCCAAACGAGCACCCAACTCCTCGAACCAGCATGAGACGAGAGGACTTGACATTCGTCCGAGCGATGGTCAAGCGGTGGCGCTGTCTGTGCCTCGTGCGTGCGCCCGATCCAGCTCGGCGCTCAGCACGTCTGC
>CAZCJI010000664.1:0-1388 GCA_964498625.1 uncultured Rhizobium sp. | reverse complement strand
GTCCGGCGACCAGCCTGAGACCTTGAAGCCCTGCTTCTCAAGCAGTGGCGTGTATTCAGTGTTCACTTCGTAGCGATGGCGATGACGCTCGCTGATGTCGATCGCGCCATACACTTCAGCCACGCGGCTACCAGGCGTGAGAACGGTATCGTAGGCACCAAGGCGCATCGTGCCGCCCATGTCGCCATCGGCGGCGCGCTTCTCGACCTGGTTGCCCTTCACCCATTCGGTCATCAGACCGATGACAGGATATTTCGGCTTGCCGATTTCCGTGGTGCCGGCACCGTCCAGACCCGCGAGATCGCGCGAAGCTTCGATGACTGCCATGTGCAAGCCATAGCAGATGCCGAAGAACGGTACTTTTCGCTCGCGCGCAAACTTCACTGCTTCGATCTTACCTTCGGTGCCCCGTTCGCCGAAGCCGCCCGGCACGAGAATGCCGTGAACGTTTTCGAGAAAACTAGCCGCATCGTCACGTTCGAAAATCTCGCTATCGATCCAGTCCATGTGGACCTTCACGTTATTGGCGATGCCGCCATGCGTGAGGGCCTCGGAGAGCGACTTGTAGGAATCCTTCACCTGCATGTATTTGCCGACGACGGCGATGCGCACTTCGCCTTCCGGGTTTTTCACCCGCTCGATGACTTGCTTCCAGCGCGATAGATCAGGCGCCGGCGCGTCGTCGATGCGGAAGTGTTTAAGAAGCTGCGTGTCGAGGCCGACTTCGTGGTACGCCACGGGGACGCGGTAAATGGTGTCGAGGTCCAGCGCGGGGATTACGTTCTCAGCCGACACGTTGCAGAAAAGGCCAATTTTTCGGCGATCATCATCCGGAATGGGATGGCTCGCGCGGCACATCAAGATATCCGGCTGTATACCGATGGCACGAAGTTCCTTCACGGAATGCTGCGTCGGCTTGGTCTTCAACTCGCCTGCTGCTTCTATGTACGGCACCAAGGTCAGGTGCACGAAAGCCGTGCGGTCGCGGCCCAAATCGTTGCCAAGCTGGCGAATGGCCTCGAAGAACGGCAGGCCCTCGATGTCGCCCACGGTGCCGCCGATTTCGACCAGCAAGAAGTCGAGATCTTCGATACCGTCCAGCACGAATTCTTTGATCATATCGGTGACATGCGGGATCACCTGCACGGTGCGGCCGAGATAACCGCCCTTACGCTCCTTCTCGATCACCTGGCTGTAGATGCGGCCCGAGGTGACGTTGTCAGACTTCATCGCGGCCACGCCGGTGAAGCGCTCATAGTGGCCCAAATCGAGATCCGTCTCTGCGCCGTCGTCGGTGACGTAAACTTCGCCATGCTGAAATGGCGACATCGTCCCGGGATCGACGTTGAGATAGGGATCGAGTTTCCGCAAACGGACTTTGTACCCGC
>CAZCJI010000663.1:0-1395 GCA_964498625.1 uncultured Rhizobium sp. | reverse complement strand
CATCGTCGTCAGACATCGCCGATCCGCGGCTTGCCACGGCCCTTCTTGATGTTGGCCCGGACCTTCTTGCCCTCGATGCGGCGTTCCTTGCTGGCACGGGTCGGTTTGGTGGGGCGGCGCTTCTTGGGGATGACAGCAGCTTCGCGGATGAGCTCGACAAGGCGATCGCGCACATCCATGCGGTTACGGACCTGGTCGCGATACTGTCGTCCCACCAATATCAGCACGCCTTCTTTCGTCAGCCGCGATCCCGATAGCGCGATCAACCGCAACCGCACGGGATCAGGCAGGGAAGGCGAATGCACGACATCGAAGCGTAGCTGTACCGCGCTCGACACCTTGTTAACATTCTGGCCGCCAGCACCGCTCGACAGGATGAAGCTCTCCTCGAGTTCGCTTTCGTCGATGCTGATGGACGGTGTGATGCGAAGCGCGGGCATGCGCGCACCATACCCTCATCCTGAGGAGCGCGCGATGCGCGCGTCTCGAAGGACTTGACATGCAACCAAATAGTTGCATATTAAGACCATGAGCATGGACGCGGTGTTCAAGGCGCTGGCCGATCCGAGCAGACGACAATTGCTGGATCGGCTTTTCGCAGAAAACGGACAGACGCTGAACGATCTGTGTGGTGGGCTGGATATGTCGCGGCAGGCAGTGACGAAGCATCTGGGCATTCTGGAAGAGGCGAACCTCATCGCCGTCCAGTGGCGCGGGCGCGAGAAGCTGCACTACCTCAACCCTGTCCCCATCTTCGACATCGCCGACAGGTGGATCGGCAAGTTCGAGCGCGGCCGGTTGCGGGTGCTGGGCGACCTTAAGAAAAACCTCGAAAGGGAAGATAAATGATTGACTACGTCTACGTAACTTACATCTACACGACGCCGCAAGGGGTTTGGGATGCGATCACAAAACCGGAATTCGCGAAACGGTACTGGCTGCACTACAACGTCTCGCCTGATTGGAAACCCGGCTCGCGCTGGGAGCACCAGCACGGCGATGATTCTGGCAAAGTGCTGATCGACGGCACGGTTTTGGAATCCAACCCGCCGGGCCGCCTGGTGATGACGTGGACACGGCCGGACAAATCCAAAGAACCGTCGCGCGTCACCTTCGATATCGCAGATTACGCGCCGGGTCTTGTTTGTCTCACGGTCACGCACGATCGGCTCGAACACGATCAGGCAATGGCGACAAGCATTTCCGGCGGTTGGCCAAAGGTTCTCTCCAACCTCAAATCGATGCTGGAGACCGGCAAGGCCGAGAACATCTGGCTCACAAAAGGCAAGGAATAACGATCATGTCTGGCAGCTCATTCATTTACGTGACCTATATCCGCAGCCCGCAGCAGAAGGTTTGGGATGCGCTCACAAAATCCGAATTCCAGAAGCAATA
>CAZCJI010000662.1:0-1398 GCA_964498625.1 uncultured Rhizobium sp. | reverse complement strand
ACGTTCTTTCCCTATGCCGTGATCCTGCAGGTGACGCCGGTGATCTCCATCGCGCCGTTGATCCTCATCTGGGTCGGGCTCGAGCATGTCGAGCGCGCGGCGGTGATCATCGCGCTGATCGTGGCCTTCTTCCCGATCCTGTCGAACGCGACTCTGGGCTTGCGCTCCGTCGATCCGGGCTTGCGCGATCTGTTCCGGCTTTATGGCGCGTCGCGCTGGCAGATTCTGTGGAAGCTGCAACTGCCCGGCGCGCTGCCCTACATCCTCGCCGGCATGAAGATCTCCGGCGGTCTCGCTCTGATCGGCGCGGTGGTGGCGGAGTTCGCCGCCGGCTCCGGTACCGCAACGGGTCTTGCCTGGCGCATTGTCGAGGCCGGCAACCGGCTGGAGATCGCCAAGATGTTCGCGGCGCTGGCTTTGCTCTCCTTCGTCGGCATCGTGAATTTCTACGCGCTCAGCTTTCTCGAATGGCTCCTGCTGCACAAATGGCATGAGAGCGCCCTGAAAACGCAGGATTGACTCCGCCACACAATCCTAGATTGTCATGGCCCGCGACTGCGGGCCACCCAGGTGACAGCGGCACAATGCCGAAGACCTATTACGTCTACATTCTCGCGAGTAAACGCAACGGTACGCTTTACATCGGCGTGACGAACAATCTCATAGAGCGTGTGTGGCAGCACCGTGAAGGGCTCTCGCCTGGCTTCACGAAGAAATATGGCGTGAAGAGGCTCGTCTACTACGAGGTGTTCGAAGATATACGCACTGCGATCGACCGTGAGACACGGCTGAAAAAATATAAACGCGAATGGAAGGTCAACCTGATCCAGAAGGAGAATGTCTACTGGGATGATTTATACGAAACGCTGAACAACTGAGCACTTGATAACCTGGGTGGCCCGCATTCGCGGGCCATGACAGTTTTGTTTGATTCTTTAGATCGCCTTACTTCTTCACCGGCACCAGTTTCGCGGTCGAGCTCGATTTCGCGAGCAACTCTCCCGCCTCGTTCTTTAGCGTCGCTTCGAGGAACACGGTCTTGCGCCCGCGCTTTTCGATCCACGCTTCGGCGATGTTGATGCCCGGCCGCGCCGAGGCGAAGAAGCTGACCTTGATCTCCAGCGACAGCGGCGAGAACTCGAAATCCGTCGCCGCCATCGTGACATAGGCCATCGCGGCATCCATCCAGCCGGTGACGAAGCCGCCCTGCACGATAGTACCCGAATGGCACATCGCCGGCGTCGCGCGATAGTGGATCACAGAGCGGCCGGACTCTTTCCCGCGATCGACGACCTTCTCCAGCCCCAGCGACTGATCGAGATGTCTGGGAGCAGCCTCCACACTCATCTGCCGCCTTTGAGATGCTTGTTGATCCACGCGATGTCTCGGACCATGCGG
>CAZCJI010000661.1:0-1405 GCA_964498625.1 uncultured Rhizobium sp. | reverse complement strand
CACGCGCCGGTGCGCTTCGGCGGTGAAATGCAGGCGGTCGATGCTCTCCGTCGCAAACGACACCGCACTGTCGAATCCGAACGTCGTCATCGTGCATTCGAGATCGTTGTCGATCGTCTTCGGCACGCCGATGACGCGCAGCCCCATCCGGCTCAGGTCGCGCGCGATGCCGAGCGTTCCGTCGCCACCGACGGAAATGAGCGCCTCCAGCCGGCGTTCGCGGAAACGGCGCAACACTTCGTCGCTGCGGTCATGTTCGGTGAGCGAACCATCCGGTTGCGGCACCTGCGCCTTGAAAGGATTGCCGTGATTGTTCGTGCCCAGGATCGTGCCGCCCAGGTGCGCGATATTGCGAACGAGCGGGCGCGTCAGTTTGACCACTCCACCATCCGGGTAGTCTTCAGGGCGAAGCAATCCATCGAAACCATCGCGGATTCCGTGAATTTCCCAACCTTGATTGTGCGTGGCATGGACGACCGCATGGATGACAGCATTCAGTCCCGGTGCGTCTCCGCCGCCAGTGTTGATGGCAATTCGTTTGAAGGTATTTGTTGTGATGTTCATTTTAAGTCCGTCAATACTGGCTCGGTGTTCCAAATGTTTTTGGCGTATTCGCCAATGGTCCGGTCGCTGGAAAATTTGCCCGAAGCGGAGATGTTCAGGATCGCTTTACGCGTCCATCCGTCGGAGCCGGTATAAAGTGCGCCCAGGCGCTGATGCGCTTGAGCATAACTTGTAAGGTCCGCGAGATGTCGATAGTGGTCGCCGTAATTCAGCAACGCGTCGAGAATTGGCGCAAAAATACCCGGCTCGTTCCGGTTGAAATGATTGCTGGCGATCAAATCGAGCGCGGCGCGCGTTTCCGGTTCGTTGTCGTAATGCCAACGCGGGTTGTACCAGCCGCGGCTGTCTTCGACCTGCTCGGCAGTGAGGCCGAACAGGAAAAAGTTTCCTTCACCGGCCGCTTCGGCCATTTCAATAGTCGCGCCGTCACGAGTGCCGATGGTCAATGCACCGTTCATCATGAATTTCATGTTGCTGGTGCCGCTGGCCTCGTAACCGGCAGTTGAGATTTGCTCGGAGACATCGCTGGCGGGAATCAAATATTCCGCCACTGAAACGCGGTAGTCAGGGACGAACACAACTTTAAGGCGCCCTTGGGCAACGGGATCGCCATCGAGTGTGCCGGCGAGATTGTTGATGAACTTAATTACCAGTTTCGCGAAGTGGTAAGCTGGCGCGGCCTTGCCGGCGAAGAAGAATGTGCGCGGCGGAACGGCGAGCCGCGGGTTCTCGCGCAGGCGATTATAGAGCACAACGATGTGCAGCGCGTTCAGCAGTTGCCGCTTATATTCGTGGATGCGCTTGATCTGCGTGTCGAAAATCGTGTCGGGATCAATTCCGG
>CAZCJI010000660.1:0-1406 GCA_964498625.1 uncultured Rhizobium sp. | reverse complement strand
CGCAAAGTGGCAAACCCGTCGTGCTCTCCACCGGCATGGCGACGATGGAAGAGATAATGAAGGCAGCCGACACACTAAAACGTGCTGGCGCCAAAGACATCACGCTGCTGCATTGCGTGTCGGCCTACCCGACACCAGCAGACGAGGCCAATTTGTCCGCCATCGAAACCATCCGCGCGATGACAGGTTGCGCCACGGGCTGGTCGGATCACACGCGCCGCCCCGCCGTCATCGAACGTGCGGTGCATCATTGGAATGCGTCGGCCGTGGAATTTCATCTCGATCTCGACGGCGAAGGCGCCGAATACGCGGCTGGCCATTGCTGGCTGCCGGAGGAAATCGCGCCGGTCATCGCGCGTATTCGCGAAAGCATGATCGCCGATGGCCAAGGCTTCAAAGGCCCGCAACCATCGGAAATCGCAGACCGCGAATGGCGTGCCGATCCGTCGGATGGAATGCGCCCGCTTCTGCATATTCGTGCGAGTTATAAACCGGAAGCCGCATGAACCTCACACCCGAACCGAGCGATCATTTGCGGATCGTCGCCGTGATCCAGGCGCGCATGGGCTCGACACGGCTCCCCGGCAAGGTGCTTAAGTCCATCGCCGGAAAGCCGTTGCTCTGGCATATCGTGCATCGCCTGAAACGATCCGCTCTGATCGAACAAATAGCCGTCGCCACATCCGATAATCCGCGCGACGACGCCATCGTCGAATGGGCAAAAGAAAACAATGTGCCGGTTATCCGAGGCCCGGAAGACAATGTGCTGGCGCGGTTTGCCCGCGCCGCCGAGTTGCTGGATGCAGACGTGATCGTGCGCGTGTCGTCCGATGCGCCGTTCATCGATGCCGGCTTTATCGATCATCTCATCGAAGCGTTGCTGGAACAGGACGGCGATTACGTTCTTTTGGAAGACGGCGCGACGACCGCTCATGAGGGCGTCGATCCGTTCACGCGCCGCGGTCTCGACAAGCTAATGATGGACGCGCCTGACGACCCTGCCGCGCGCGAACATGTCACCGGGTATTTCAAGCTGCATCCCGATTTTGTGCGCATTGCGCGTGCACCTGCCTATCCCGAATTGGCGCGCGACGGCGCAAGGCTGACCATCGACACGCCAGACGATCTTGCTTTCGTCGAAGTTGTACACGACCGGCTCGCCGCAAAGGCTGGCGAAGCATCTCTGTCCGATCTGCTTCTATTGCTTGAGCGCGAACCGCAGCTGCGCGAGATGAACGCGCATGTGAAGCAGAAGCCAATAGCCGCCAGCAGCGGCCTCGCGCTTATCCGTTGCGATGGCGGTGGCAAATTCGGTTACGGCCACCTAAAGCGGTGCATCGCATTGGCAAAGGCGTTGCGCGATCGCGAAGGTATCGGCGCCCTGTTTGTCGTCAACGGAACTGATG
>CAZCJI010000659.1:0-1408 GCA_964498625.1 uncultured Rhizobium sp. | reverse complement strand
TTCGCCCTGGTCGCCACGAGCTCGGACCAGAAGTCCTAAGACATTGAGCGCAATAGGAGAATCCGGCAGCGCCGCGACGAGCTTGCGGCCCAGATTCTCGGCCTCCGCCATACGGCCATTGCGCCGCATCTGCTCAATCTGGGCCAAGAGGGCAGCCGGATCGTTCGAGGCCGGCGTGCCGAATGTCGGCTGGCCGGATGTACCAAAGGCCATCCCTGACTCACTCCAGATCGAGGCTTGCTGATGATCGATAGGTTAGCTTTTGAGTCGGGTCGGCTCAAATGCTTCCCATCCCCAGTCTCGGCGTATGGTTTATTGCAGGGCAACAAAAGCCCACCCAATCCGGGTCAGTTGAACTATTATTCCAAGGTGCCTTGGAACCGCCCAAACAGCTTCAAGAATGTCGCATTTCATTGACACCTAAATGCAACATCCGCCGCGCGAATTGCGCGATTTGGCAATTCCATTTTGACCCCTAAGCGGTTTGGGACGTAGCTTCGCGGCAATTGAGGCAAAACCGCGTCGCCGATACGTACGGCACGTGGGCGCGGGGCTGGGTAACAGCCGAGCATTTTCGCTTCAGGCAACGTCGTTACGACAGAACCAAGGGGGTTCCACAAGTGTTTCAAGTGACCAACTCAAGCCTACGCGCGGCATTGATGCTCGGTGCCGCGACCGCATCGGCCCTCAGTCTCTCGGCGCCTGCCAGAGCTGACACCGCAACCGAAACCGTCGTCGTCACCGGCTCGCGCATCCCGCAGGTCGGCATCTACTCCTCGAGCCCGGTGACCGCCCTCGGCGATCACGAACTGAAGCTCGAAGGCACGACCAGCGTTTCGGGCGCCTTGCAGACGCTGCCTTCCGTCGTGAACGACGGCGACGGCGACTCCGTCGATAACGGCACCGCCGGTATCGCGACCGTCGACCTTCGCAACCTCGGCACCAAGCGCACCCTCGTCCTGGTGGACGGCAAGCGCCTCGTCGCCGCGGACGCCTCGCTCGACGTCGACACCAACCAGATCCCGGCCGCGATGGTCGAGCGTATCGAAGTCCTGACCGGCGGCGCCTCGGCCGTGTACGGTTCGGACGCGGTCGCCGGCGTCGTGAACATCATCCTCAAGAAGGACTTTGAGGGTCTGACGCTGGACAGCCAGTTCTCCTCGACCGACCATTCGGACGGCCAGAAGAACGACACCAGCATCCTGCTCGGCGTGAACTCCGCCGACGGCAAGGGCAATGTCACGATCTACGGCGAATACGCCCATCGCGATCCGGTGACGGGTGCGGAGCGCGCATTCAGCACGCACGCCCTCGGCGCCACGAACTACACGGGCTGCGCCGCCTCCACGCCGGCGACGCACTTCGGCGGCTTCTGCTATTCGGGATCGGGCACGATCGCCAAAGGCCG
>CAZCJI010000658.1:0-1412 GCA_964498625.1 uncultured Rhizobium sp. | reverse complement strand
GGATGAGGACTTGGATTTGCACGGCTTTAGCATTCTCCTCATGCTGAGCTTGTCGAAGCATGAGATTAGGCACTGAACGCGTGAGCGCGAAAATCTACATGGTGCGGCACGGCAAGGCTGAAGCCGGTTTCGGTGGCGCGATGGATCCGGGGCTCGACGCGTTGGGGCGCGAGCAGGCGGAGGCCGTGGCGCAGAAACTAAAAGGCATCGGGCCGCTGCCGATCCTGTCGAGCCCGCTCGCACGCACGCAGCAGACCGCAGCGCCGCTCGCGAAACTGTGGAAAACGACGCCCATGATCGAAGATGCGGTGGCGGAAATTCCGTCGCCATCGATTTCGCTGGAAGAACGCGTCTGGTGGCTGCGCAAATTGATGGAAGGCACCTGGCGAACGGTGAATCCCGAACTCGCCGCGTGGCGCGAAAACTGCATCGCGACGGTGGCGGCGATACCGCAAGACACCGTGGTGTTCTCACACTATGTCGCGATCAACGTGATTATGGGCGCTGCCACGAACGACGATCGCGTCGTCGTGTTCTCGCCGGACAATTGTTCGGTGACGGTGTTTGAAACGGATGGGACGTCGTTGAAGCTGGTTAGTAAGGGTGACGAAGCGGCGCTGACGAAGGTGAATTGATCGTGCGTATTACTAGAATTTTTATGGTGGCTGGTATTCTAGTGCAGTTCCTATGCTCGCGCAGTGAGCTGATAGCAAAAATGACATCGGTAACGGTGGAAGGCATCCAGTATGGCCCGCAGGTAAGGTTATCGGGTATGTATTTTATAAATTTCGAGAACAGCCTTTTTGTAGATTGTGAAAGTCGACCGGATTGCGACAAGTGGCCCGCTAGCGAACAGTTTGCTGTCAATTGCATTCCAGCAGCGTGCAAAGATTTGGAAGCTAGGATTAGGTCTTTGAACGGAAGTCATAATAACTGGGGAACTTTTTACATCAGATTTTTGGGGCGACGGAGCATACATTCTGCGTCATCACAGAACCTTGGCGACAGGCCTAACAAGGTTTTGCTCGAACAAATTATTGAAATGAAGCTTGAAGAGGGTCGTCCAACGCCTGGCTAAAGTAGAGAAATGTAATGACATCCAAAGAACCCCACGAACTTTCCGCCCACGAACTCTCTCGCGCGTTCCACGATGGCGATCTGTCGCCGGTGGAAGTCGCGCAGAGTTGTCTCGCGCGCATCGAAGCGTTGGACAGCGAGATCAATTCCTTCTGCCTCGTCGATGCAGACACATCGCTCGCGCAAGCCGAAGCGAGCGAGAAGCGTTGGCAGGAAGGCGATCCACTATCGCCGCTGGATGGCGTTCCGGTCGCGGTGAAGGATTTGCTTGTCACCAAAGGTTGGCCGACGCGGCGCGGATCACTCACCGTCGATCCGAAAGGCCCGTGGGAAGA
>CAZCJI010000657.1:0-1420 GCA_964498625.1 uncultured Rhizobium sp. | reverse complement strand
GACGAAGCCGCACTGCAACATTGGGACGATTGGTCATGTCGATCACGGCAAGACGTCGTTGACGGCAGCGATCACGAAGGTTCTTGCGGAGACGGGTGGCGCGACGTTCACGGCGTACGACCAGATCGACAAGGCTCCGGAAGAGAAGGCGCGCGGCATCACGATCTCGACGGCGCATGTTGAGTACGAGACCGCGAACCGCCACTACGCCCATGTCGATTGTCCCGGCCATGCGGACTATGTGAAGAACATGATCACGGGAGCGGCGCAGATGGACGGCGCGATCCTGGTGGTTAGTGCTGCCGACGGCCCGATGCCGCAGACCCGCGAGCACATCCTGCTTGCGCGCCAGGTGGGCGTGCCGGCGCTGGTGGTGTTCATGAACAAATGCGACATGGTCGACGATCCGGAGCTCTTGGATCTGGTGGAGATGGAAGTGCGCGAGCTTCTGAGCTCTTACAGCTTCCCCGGCGACGACATCCCGATCATCCGCGGCTCGGCGCTGATGGCGCTTGAGAACAAGGAGCCCAAGCTCGGCCACGATGCGGTGCTTGAACTGATGAAGGCGGTGGACGAGAGCATCCCCCAGCCCGAGCGTCCGATCGACAAGCCGTTTTTGATGCCGATCGAGGACGTGTTCTCGATCTCGGGCCGCGGCACGGTGGTGACGGGCCGCGTCGAGCGCGGGATCGTGAAGGTGGGCGAGGAAGTCGAGATCATCGGCATCCGTCCGACCTCCAAGACGACGGTCACGGGCGTTGAGATGTTCCGCAAGCTGCTCGATCAGGGCCAGGCGGGCGACAATATCGGCGCGCTTCTGCGCGGTGTGGACCGCGAGGGCGTGGAGCGCGGCCAGGTTCTGGCCAAGCCCGGCAGTGTCACCCCGCACACGACGTTCAAGGCGGAGGTCTACATCCTGACGAAGGACGAGGGCGGGCGTCATACCCCGTTCTTTGCGAACTATCGTCCCCAGTTCTACTTCCGCACCACGGACGTGACTGGGATCGTGAAGCTTCCGGAAGGCACCGAGATGGTGATGCCGGGCGACAACATCTCGATCGAGGTCGAGCTGATCGTCCCCATCGCGATGGAAGAGAAGCTGCGCTTCGCCATCCGCGAAGGCGGAAGAACCGTCGGATCCGGCGTCGTGGCCAGCATCATTAAGTAAGGATCGAGAAACCCTCGCCCTTCGACAAGCTCAGGGTGAGGGAATGAAAGAGTAGAGGCGGAAAGGGCCTTCATCCTGAGCTTGTCGAAGGATGAAGGCGGAGAAGAACGAAGAACTGTTTTTTGAATCGCAGGGTGAGGGCGTGCGAAGCGCAACAGCCCGAAGCCCTGCAGTAGGAGTGTAGCTCAGTTGGTAGAGCGGCGGTCTCCAAAACCGTAGGCCGGGGGTTCGAGTCCCTCCACTCCTGCCAAC
>CAZCJI010000656.1:0-1423 GCA_964498625.1 uncultured Rhizobium sp. | reverse complement strand
ATGAGGATTTGTGGACCGTCAGATTGGTGAAGAGCTCCGATTCGAAGACGTTGAAGTCGAAGCCGCGGCCGCGATTGGTGCCACCCGAGACGTCTTCCGAGCCGGTGGTCGCCAGCGCCTCGATGCCGTTGATGCGCACGCGGGTGAAGCCCGGTCCAAGGCCGCGCACGGAGATTTCGCGACCCTCGCCCTGATCGCGCTGGAGCGCGACGCCGGGAATGCGCTGCAGCGATTCCGAAACGTTGAGGTCGGGGAATTTCGCGATGTCCTCGGCCAGGATCGAATCGGAGGAGTCGAGCGCACTGCGCTTCATCTCCAGCGCGCGCTCCAGGCTTTCCTTGAAGCCCGTGACGACGACCGTTTCGATCTGATCGGGTGCTTGCTGAGCATAGGCGCCGGTGGCGGCGCATAGGATGGCGACGGCGATCGACGCGCCGGACATGAGGCTGCGCTTTGAGAATTTGGACACTGGTTCCCTCCCTAACCGGTCGCTTCGGCGTGCGCCGAAGTGTCGACAGGCCCTGCTAACGGATCGTCCCCGAATGACACCGGTGTCATCCCGATGTGCCCCGGTTTGACACCGGTAGCATGTCGAAGCGTATGCCTGGAGGCGGCAGGGAACAAGAAAAAGATGCGGCTTGCCCACCAAACGGCGGGCGAGCGGTGCATTCATGCAACTGTTGGAGAAAGCGTCGGTCCGGTTTGGCGCGACGGCCGTCAGCGCGCGAGCCAGCCGCCGTCGATCGGAACGATCGCGCCGTGCAGATAATCGGCCGCGCGCGAGGCGAGGAAGACCGCGCCGCCGCCGATGTCCTCCGGCCTGCCCCACCGGCCGGCGGGGATGCGCTCGAGGATTTGGCGATTGCGCGTCTCGTCTTTTTGCAGCGCGTCGGTGTTGTTGGTCGCGATATAGCCGGGCGCGATCGCGTTCACGTTGATGCCCTTGGCCGCCCATTCACTCGCGAGCAGCCGCGTGATTCCGGCGAGGCCGCTCTTCGCCGCGGTGTAGGACGCGACGCGGACGCCGCCCTGGAACGACAGCAGCGAGGCGATGTTCACGATCTTGCCGCCCTGCCCTTGCGCCAGCATCTGCCGCGCGGCAGCCTGGGCAAGGAAGAAGACGGATTTCAGATTGACGTCCATCACCGCGTCCCAATCCGCCTCGGTGAAGTCGAGTGCATCGGCGCGGCGGATGATACCGGCATTGTTCACGAGGATGTCGAGATGGCCGAAATGCTTCGCGGTCTGGCCGATCACCGCCGGGATCACGCCGGTGTCGCTGAGGTCGGCGGCGACGGAAAGGAATTTCCGGCCCGCCTTGCGCACCTGCGCTTCGGTCTCGGTGGGCGCCGTGCGGCCGGCGACGGCGATGTCGGCGCCGGCCTCGGCCAGCGCGACCGCGATCGCCTGACCGATGCCGGTA
>CAZCJI010000655.1:0-1426 GCA_964498625.1 uncultured Rhizobium sp. | reverse complement strand
AGTTCGCGCATTGCGTCCGCCGCGGCGTGAACATGACCTATATCTGCGAGAACAATGGCGTCTACGGCCTGACCAAGGGCCAGTTCTCCGCCACCGCCGACAAGGGTTCGAAATCCAAGGCCGGCGGCACCAATGCGGATTCGCCGATCGATCTCGTCAGCCTCGCGCTCGTGCTCGGCTGCACCTTCGTGGCGCGGAGCTTCTCCGGCGACAAGCATCAGCTCGTTCCGCTGATGAAGGCCGCGCTCGCGCATCAGGGCTCCGCCGTGATCGACGTCATCAGCCCCTGCGTGCAGTTCAACAACCACGCCGGCTCGACCAAGAGCTTCGATTATGTGCGCGACCACAACGACGCGATGAACCGCATCGATGTGATCCCGGCGCGGAGCGAGATCAGGGTCGATTTCGAACCCGGCACGACCGAAGTCGTGAAACAGCACGACGGCTCCTATATCAAGCTCGCCAAGCTGCACCCGACCTACGATCCGACCGATCGCGCGGCCGCGATGGCGCATCTTCAGGAACGCCAGGCCGCGGGCGAAATTGTCACCGGCCTGCTCTTTGTCGATCCGGAGCCGCAGGACCTGCACACGCATCTGAATACTGTGACGCAGCCGCTCAATCGCATGAACGCGAAGGATCTCTGCCCCGGTTCGGCCGCGCTTTCGGACGTGAACGCGGGTTATCGCTGACCTCACTCAAGGAGGCGCCATGTCTGTCGCCGATCTTTTCTCCCTCAAGGGCAAGACCGCGCTCGTCACCGGCGGGTCGCGCGGCATCGGACTGATGATCGCGCGCGGCTTCGTCGAGGCCGGCGTGAAGACCTATATCTCGTCGCGTGACGCGAAAGCCTGCGCGGACGCCGAAGCCGCATTGAACAAGACCGGCACCTGCATCGCACTGCCGCACGACCTTGGCCATACCGCAGAGGTCAAGAAACTCGCCGATAAGATCAAGGCACGCGAGAAGAAGCTCGACATCCTCATCAACAACGCCGGCGCGGCCTGGGCCGAACCGTTCGAGTCCTACTCCGAAAAAGGCTGGGACAAGCTGATGGCCGTGAACCTCAAGGCCATCTTCACGCTGACGCAGGCGCTGTTGCCCGTGCTACGCGCCGCCGCGACCGAGGACGATCCGGCGCGCGTCGTGAACATTGGCTCCATCGACGGCATCCTGCAGCCGAGCCTCGAATCCTATGCCTATTCCGCCAGCAAGGCGGCCGTGCATCATCTCACCCGCAACCTCGCCAAGCATCTCGCGCGGGACAACATCAACGTCAACGCCATCGCGCCGGGACCGTTCGAGACCAAGATGCTCGCCCCCGTGCTCGCCGTCGCGCGCAAGCAGATGGAAGCGTCCGTGCCGCGCAAACGCATCGGCCGCGACGACGACATGATCGGCGCCGCGATCTTCTATTGCTCGCGCG
>CAZCJI010000654.1:0-1428 GCA_964498625.1 uncultured Rhizobium sp. | reverse complement strand
GTCCTGCTCCTTGAGCAGTTCCAATTGAAACCGGCCAACCGCCCGCGCAGCCTTATCGAGCCAAGCGACATCGGCCAGGGTTTGATCGCGGTCGTGCGCTCTTGCGATGCCGCTGCGGCGGAGGTCACCTTCCTGCTTGATGTCAGCGGCGATGTTCTCCGCATCGGCCTGTGCACGCATGTTGCCGCGAATGGTCCAGCGCTGCAGGAGGCCGCCAAAAGCATCCGTCAACGTCTTGGCAGCTCCCGAGATGCTGCCGGCCACGGCCTTTTCGAGCTCCGTACCGGGAACCTTGATGATCTCGCTCATTTCCGACCCTGCCGGTAGCTGACGGACCCAGTCTACCAAATCCGCCGTCCGCATTCTCTAGGGTAGGATCAGATGGTGGTCGCTCCGCCGTCGATGACGATCGCCTGGCCCGTCATCCACGCGCCAGCGCGCGAGCCGAGAAAAACGGCCGCGCCGGCGATATCGTCGGGCTCGCCCAGACGGCGCAAGGGCGTGCCGACGGACTCGCGGTGTTCTGCCTCGGGTGTTTCCCAGAGCGCCTTGGCGAAGTCTGTCTTGACGAGACCAGGCGCAATGCAATTCACCCGGATATTGTCCGGCCCGAATTCCAGCGCGAGATTGCGCGCGAGCTGCAGGTCGGCCGCCTTTGAGATGGCATAGGCGCCAAGGAGGCTGCTCCCCCGCAGCCCTCCAGTCGACGAGATGATGATGACTGCGCCGTCGCGTCGCGCTTTCATCTCGGGCGCCACCATCTGAATCAGCCAGTGGTTCGAGACGATGTTGTTGTTCAGAACTTTGCGGAATGCGTCGTCGCTGATCCCGGCCATCGGGCCGTAGTACGGATTGGAGGCCGCGTTGCAGACGAGCACATCGATCTTGCCGAAGGCGCTGCGCGTTCGATCGACCAACAGCTGCAGGTCATCCTTGGAGGAAATATTCGCCGCGACCGCAATGGCCGCGCCGGGATGCCGCGCTTTGATCTGGGCGGCCACGTCCTCACAGGGGCCCGCCTTGCGCGACGAGATGACGACCTTGGCGCCGTGCTCCGCTAGGCGTTCGGCAATGGCCTTGCCGATCCCGCGCGAAGACCCGGTGACGACCGCGACCTTGCCTTCCATGTCGAACAGACTCATCTCTTCTCTCCTTTCCAACTTCATGCCGTCGTCGCGCGGGTCTCAGGGCACCATCAGCACCCGTCCCACGGCCTTGCGACTCTCGATGTACGCGTGGGCTTCAGCCGCTTGCGACAGCGGAAAGACCCTGTCGATCAAGACCTCGATCTCGCCAGCCGCGGCTTCGTCGATCAGCCGTTGGATGTTGTCGTAGGCACGGCTGCCGCGCGCGAGTTCGGCGGTGAGATAGACCCCTTGAAGAACCTGGTTGCCGCCCATCAAGAGCATGGCGTCGATCTTCATGCCT
>CAZCJI010000653.1:0-1428 GCA_964498625.1 uncultured Rhizobium sp. | reverse complement strand
GTGTTGGTCGTCTCCAGCGCGTTCAGGATCGCGGGCAGTCCGCCTTCGAACTCCACGTCCACGACGGCGCCGATGATCTGTGTCAGGCGGCCCTTGCTGGTGATGTTTGCGGGTGCGTTCATGGTCCTGTCTTTCCATAAGCGCAGCCGAGAGGCTGCGCGACAACTAAAAACTACACTGCGGCGGCGCCGGCGATGATTTCGATCAGTTCGGTCGTGATCTTGGCCTGGCGGGTACGGTTCATCTTGATGGTGAGGGCGTTGATCAAATCGCCCGCGTTGCGCGTGGCGTTGTCCATCGCGGTCATCTGCGACGCGAAGAAGCCGGCCTGGTTTTCCAGCATCGCGGACAGAAGCTGTACGGCGATATTCTGCGGCAGCAATTCCTGCAGGATCGAGACTTCGTCCGGCTCATATTCGTAGAACGCCGTCGGTCCAGTGTTCTCTTCGATCACGGCAGGGATGAGCTGTTTCAGGGTCGGGGTTTGCGTCACGACCGATTTGAACTTGCTGTAGATTAGCGTCACGACGTCGAACTCGCCGGCATTGTAGAGATCGAGGATTTTCTTCGCGATCGGCTGGACGAGGGGGAGGCTCGGAGACTTCAGGCCGACCTCGTATTGCTCGACGAACTGCGCGCCATACTGGCGGCGCAGCTGATCGCGCGCCTTGCGGCCAATGACGATCAGCTTCGCGGTCTTGCCCTCGGCGGTGAGGCGGGCGAGTTCCTTGCGCGCTTCACGCACGATCGAGGAGTTGAACGCACCGGCGAGGCCGCGATCGGCGGTTGCCACCACGATCAGATGGCGGTCCTGCTTGCCCGTGCCCGCGAGCAGCAGCGGCGCGGACGGACCCGACACCGACGCGGCTAGGTTCGAGATGATCGCCGCCATGCGCTGTGCATAGGGACGTGCGGCTTCGGCAGCCTGTTGCGAGCGGCGCAGTTTCGCCGCCGCCACCATCTGCAGCGCCTTGGTGATCTTCTGCGTGGACTTCACGCTTCCGATCCGTGTGCGCATTTCCTTGACGGTTGCCATGACCGGTCGGTCTTCCTTTAGGCCGCGAAGGTCTTGGCGAAGTCGGCAAGGGCTTCCTTGAGCATGGCTTCCAGATCCGGCGTCAGCGCCTTCTCCTTGCGGATGCCTTCGAGGAATTGCGGATAGGCACCCTTGAGCTTGGAGATCAGCGCTTCCTGGAACGCCTGCACCTTGTTGGTCGGGAACGGATCCAGATAGCCACGCGTGCCGGCGTAAATCACGGCAACCTGCTCTTCGACGGCGAAGGGCTTGTACTGCGGCTGCTTCAAGAGTTCGGTCAGGCGCTCGCCGCGCGCCAACATCTTCTGCGTCGAGGTATCGAGGTCGGAGCCGAACTTCGCGAACGCCGCCATTTCGCGGTACTGCGCGAGTTCGCCCTTGATCGGGCCGGC
>CAZCJI010000652.1:0-1436 GCA_964498625.1 uncultured Rhizobium sp. | reverse complement strand
GCCACGCTTTGCGCTGGCCGGCGATGCGGCGCACGGCATCCATCCGATTGCCGGGCAGGGATTGAACCTCGGCCTGAAGGATGCCGCTGCACTCGCCGAGATCATTCTCGACGCCGCGCGGCTCGGCCTCGATTTCGGGCAGCTCGATATCCTTCAGCGATACGAGCGCTGGCGGCGCTTCGACTCGTTCACGCTGGCCGCCGCGACCGATGCGTTGACGCGCCTGTTCTCCAACGACATCGCACCGCTGCGTTTCGTGCGCGATCTCGGCATGGGGATCATCGACCAGATCGGCCCGGCGCGCCGCTTCTTCATGCGCCACGCCGGTGGCGATATCGGCAAGCTGCCGCGCCTGATGAAGGGCGAGGCGGCCTAAGGCACGGTCACCAGCAACGCGCGCGTCTCGGCCACGACCCGTGCCGAGAACGCCGGATCGCGCACCTCTGCCGATGCCTGTTTTGGGTTGCCGCGTTCGTCGTAATAGATGCCGGTCGGACCAGAAGGATTGGTGACGATCTTCGTGATCACGCGCGCCGCCTGTTTCGGCGTGCGGAGCCACGGCACAAACGGCAACAACAGCGGGACTATCAGCGGCGCGATATATTTCATGGCAAAGCGCGCCGCGGCGCCCGCATCGCGCCCGAGCCCCGTGTTCGGATTGACACCCGGTTCGATGCCGGTGAACCGCAGACGTGGAAACTCGCGTGTGAATTCAAACACGGTCGCGAGATTGCACTGCTTCGACGTCGCATAGGAGTCGAAGCCCGGCACCGTCGATCCGCCCGGCTTCCACTCGCCGCGCGCACATGCCTCCGCCGAAATGTACCGCGCGCCGCGAAAGCCGAAGCGTTTCGCGGGCTGACGCTCGGGGTCTTCCACGGCCGAACAGACGAAGAGGATATTCGTGCCATCGGCGAGATGCGGCACCAATGTCTCTGTGAAGGTGAAGGGACCGAGATGATTCGTCGCGAACGTCATGTCCCAACCCTGGGCGCTTTTGGTCGGCACCTCCTGCCGGATGCCGGCATTGTTGAGCACGCCGGCGATGGGAAGACCCAGCGCCGCGACCTCCGCCGCGCCACGCCGCGCACTCGTAACGTCCGACAGATCGCAGACGACAGACACCGCGCTCTGTCCTCTCTTGCCGGCGATGGTCTTCTGCACTGCCTCGAGGCGCCCACGGTCGCGGCCGACGAGAATGATCGTGCCGTACTTCGCGAGCCGGAGCGCCGAGGCACGCCCGATGCCGGACGTGGGCCCGGTGACGACATAGGCTTTGCGGGTTCTGAGGTCGGTCTTCGGCATTGGTCTCTCCTTGGATGTCTGTCCAGTCAGTCATTTATCAGGCAAAAATTCAGGCGATCGCGCGCCACACGGCCTCGAACCCGGCCTTGCTGTGTTTTTCCGCATTGGCCTTGTCGCGCTGCATGAACTCG
>CAZCJI010000651.1:0-1436 GCA_964498625.1 uncultured Rhizobium sp. | reverse complement strand
GGCGACGAAATCGTCGTACTGAACGGCCGCGACAAGGGCCGCCGCGGCAAGATTGGTCGAATCCTCGACAACGGCAAGCTCGTTGTCGAAGGCGTCAACTTGGCCAAAAAACATCAGCGCGGCAATCCGAATACGGGTGTTGCCGTGTACGGACCCACGAGCGCGAAGAAGTCTGGCTGGCTTGTGTTTGGTGGCACCAGCGTCGCTGCTCCGCTCGTAGCCGGCGTCTACGGCAACAATGGCGGCGCCGTGACCTACGGCAGCGATCCCTATAGCCATACCAGCGCGCTCAACGATGTGACCTCGGGCAGCAACGGAAGCTGCGGTGGTACATATTATTGCACCGCTGTTGTTGGCTATGATGGCCCGACAGGTCTGGGTACACCGAACGGCACATCCGCGTTCTAAGCAAAATATCCATATCCGGCGGGGGCATGGCTCTCGCCGGATGTGGATTCGTTTCCTTCCGCTTGATTGCCTGCGCATGTGCGCTTTGAAATGATCGGCGCATCTGTTAAGGAAGGTGATAAGCAGTCTCAATTGCTGGCATGAAGCGAGCCCGCAACCGATTGCCACCCAACGAGGAGGATCCCATGTATCGCGTTCTAACCGGCGGCATTCTGTCTGCCGCCATCGCGTTCGGCTTAGCGCCTGGCGCAAATGCTCAGACCGTAGAAAGATCCGGAAACACCTTCCACGTCGCGGTTTGCGGCGAAGTGCCCGCCGGATTTGCGCGTTGTCATGCGCATGTCATCACAGATTCCCTGGGCCATGTAATAACGTCCGAGGGCCCGCGCATCACCGGATATGTTCCCAGTGATCTTCGCGATGCGTACAAGATCACAGGAAGCGGCAAATCTTCGACGATCGTAGCGATCGTGGACGCGTATGGTTATACCAATGCTGAATCCGATCTCGGCGTCTATCGCGCGCAATTCAGTATCCCGGCCTGCACCACGGCGAACGGCTGTTTCAAGAAACTGAATCAGAATGGCGTGCAGGGTAGTTATCCAGCCCAGGACAATGGCTGGGCGACTGAATCCGCGCTCGATCTGGATATGGCGAGTGCGATGTGCCCGAACTGCTCGCTCATCCTCGTCGAAGCCAATACCAGCAGTTACAGCGATCTCGCGACGGCGGAAAACACGGCAGCGTCACAAGGTGCTCACGTGATTTCGAATTCCTATGGCGGCGGCGAAAGCGGAACGACGGGTTTCGAGTCCTCCTATAACCACGCTGGTGTTGCCGTTACAGCGAGCACGGGCGACCACGGTTATGCCGGAGGTGCGCAATTCCCGGCGACTTCGCCCCACGTCACTGCGGTCGGCGGTACTCATCTGACGAAGGACGGCAGCTCCCGTGGTTGGACGGAGAGCGCGTGGAGTGGCGCGGGCAGCGGTTGCAGTGCGGTTTATTCGAAGCCAAGCTGGCAGAAG
>CAZCJI010000650.1:0-1440 GCA_964498625.1 uncultured Rhizobium sp. | reverse complement strand
CATTCCGCGCGCGCATACCAAGATGTGGAAGAACGAGCATCTGCCCGGCAACATGGCTGTGCTCGTGAGTGCGCAGCGCCCGGGAATGCGGACGTTCGAAGATGTGCTCGAAGCGAGCGGCGTTTAAGCGAACGACCCGATTATTCGGAACCGAACAGCCAGGACATCTTCTTCAGGTCGCCCTCGTGCTGCTTATAGAACGCGATCTGCGAAGGCGACACGCGGTCAGCCAGTTTGGGCGCGGCGCTCGGATAAGAGACACACATTCCGGCGTCCATGAGCGCGAACGGCATCACCACCACGTCGTGCGCGGTCAGGCCGTGCTTGGCGAAAATCGCCATCGCGCCCGGCATCGCTTTGACGTTGGCTTCCATCTGGGCGAGCGATTGCGCGTTATCGCCCGTGCTTTTCATCTTCTTGTCCATGCCGCTTTTCTTCGCGTCATCCATCGCGGCTTGCATCGCATTGATCTTGTCCATCGACAGCGTATAGCTCTTGAGTTGGCCCAGATCGGCGGGCGAAATATCTGAACCTTTCGCCAAAACTGTGGTCGCAGCGGTCAGGACAAGAACAGCCGCCATTGCGGCACCGGAAAGCAGACGCATAGATTTTCCCCAAAAGAAGGTTGGTCAGGACCGCGTGCATGGCCGATACGGCGAAATCCCGCAAGAGGGCCGGGGATGGTGCAGCGCAGAATAAGTCCGCTAAGCTTTCACCATCGAAATTCTGGTCAAGGCAATGACGTCACAAACCCTCCCACATCTGCTTGCTCATTGTGAAGAAGCGTTGCTCTCGGCCGAAGGCTTTCTGGCCGCCGCCAAGGATAGCGTCGCCCGCATGGTCGTCACGGACGGAAAATTGTCCCGAACCGCGCTCGACCGGCACCAACGCGCGGCCCATGCACTCGCCTGGTTTGCGACGAATGTCGAGGCGCTGCGTCAGATGGCGCGTTGGGCACGCCGGCTGGAACACGAAAAACGCCTTGGTGACATCGAACGGCAGATCCTGCAGGCGGCGTTCGGCGAGTACCTCGTGCAACTCGTCGGTGGCATCCCAATGAGTCAGAACGAGATCGCACGTCCCTACGATATGGGACTGGACGATTCCTCATCGGGCGAGTTCTGGACGCCCCCTGTTCGAGAACTCGTCGCGCTCGGCACCGCGCCCGAAACGCGGGCGGCGATCGCGGATTATCTTTCTACGCATGCCGGTGCGATCACCGTCGGCAATCCCGGTCTCGACGACACCATGGACATGGTGCGTGAGCAGTTCTTTCGTTTCGCGCAGGAGAAAGTCACACCTTTCGCGCATCACTGGCATCTGAAAGACGAACTCATTCCGCACGATGTGATCGCACAAATGAGCGAGCTGGGCGTTTTCGGCCTCACGATCCCGGAGCAATATGGCGGTGACGCCCTTTCAAAGACCGCGATGTGTGTG
>CAZCJI010000649.1:0-1443 GCA_964498625.1 uncultured Rhizobium sp. | reverse complement strand
GCGTGAACCAGAGCGGCGCGGTGAAATGGTGGAACGTCACCATCGGCACGATGCCTTCGGCCAGGCAGCAGGCAATCATGCGGCGGTAGTGATCGAGTGCCGCCTTGGAAAAGAAGCCTTCTTCCGGCTCGATACGCGCCCACTCGATAGAAAAGCGATAGACGCCGAAGCCCAGCTGTTTCAGCATCGCGATATCACGTGGATACAGATGATAGTGGTCGCAGGCGTCTCCGGACGGCTCCGCGAACAGCGATGGCTTCATCATCTCCATGAGCCAGAGGTCGCTCGCGATGTTGCCGCCTTCGACCTGATGCGCGGCCGTCGCCGTGCCCCAGAGAAAACCTTTCGGGAATATCGTGCTCATAGACGCGGATTTGAAATGGAAAGGCGAAGACCACCGTCGGTCAGCAAAGTTTCGCCGGTGATATTGTAGGAGTCCGGCGTGGCCAGAAAGATCACGGACTTCGCGACCTCTTCGCTATCGGCCACGCGCGCCAGCACGGCGGTCTTCTTATAATTGTCCTTCACACGCTCGAACACCTCGGCGCCAAAGCGCTCGGTGAACCACGGGGTCGCAACGAGGCCGGGACACACAGCATTAACACGGATCTCTGGCGCGAGCGCGCGTGCGAGGGAGAGTGTCATCGTGTTGAGCGCACCCTTTGAGGCCGCATAGGCGACAGATGAGCCAATGCCCTCAATCCCGGCGATGGAGGAGACGTTCACCACCGCGCCGATCTCGCTTTTGCGAAGATCGTCCACGCAGGCGCGGATCATCTGGAACGGGCCGACCACGTTGACCGAATAAATATTGGTGAAGTCTTCGGCGCTCAGCGCGTTCAGATCGGCATGACCCGCGAACTTTGTCGTACCGGCATTGTTGACCAGGATATCGATGCGGCCGAAGGCATTGCGTGCCGCTTCCGCAATCTTGCGGCAATCTTCGTCCAACGCGACATTGCCCTGTGCGATCGTGACCGGCGCGCCGATCTTGCGGACCTCAGCGGCGACGGCTTCAGCTTCCTTTGCGCTCTTCGAATAGTTTATGACCACGCTCGCGCCACGCCGCGCCAGGCCGATGGCGACGCTCGCCCCTATGCCTGAAGACGAGCCTGTGACGATTGCCGCCTTGCCTTTAAGGTCTGCCTGTTCCATGCGTTTGCTCCCCATTATCTCTGGGATGATCGTACAGAGCCAGCGCGATGCCGCAAGCAGCCGCAAAAATCGCCGATGCGCCCGCGCGCATCATCCTGATCCGGCACGGCCGGCCGGCGATCGATACCGCGCCGCGCACGTCGCATGGCGAATTTCGTACTTACATCGATGACTATGAGGCGGCCGGCCTCGACCCGACCAGCGCGCCCCCCGAGGAGCTTCAGGATCTGGTGAAGGAATTGTCGGCCGTGTTCACCAGCGGCAAGCCGCGCGCGCATGAAAGCGCAA
>CAZCJI010000648.1:0-1443 GCA_964498625.1 uncultured Rhizobium sp. | reverse complement strand
GCGATCTCCGGATTGGTCTTGCGGTCGAACACGAGCATGGCGAGCTGGAGCTCGCGTCCGGTCAACGACTCGAGCGCCGTTCCGGCGGGCCCGCCCGGCCGCGTGCGCTGCTGGATTCGATGGCCGAGCTTGCGAAGCTCCCGCTCCGCCTCGCCGCAGTAGCGGAGGGCGCCGGCCTCCCTGAAGTCGTCGGCCGCACGCCGAAGCTCGGCTGTGGCGCTGTCACGGTCGCCCGCTCGCACGAGCGCGCGTCCGGCGAGCAGGCGCGAGAGAGCGGCCTCCACCGGCGCTCCGGCTTCGTCTGCGACGGCCGCGGACGCGAGTGCGTGCGCTGCTGCACGCGCGGGGTCGCCGCCGTCCAGCTCAACGGCCGCCGATGCTCTCTCGGCCCAGGCGACGGCCATCGGCAGCTGCACGGCCGAGGCCCAGGCCTCCGCGACGGCGGCTGCTCGTTCCGCCTCTGCGTGGCGACCCAGCGCGAGCCACGAGCGCGTCAGCACCTCGAGGTACCGCGCTCTCGGGCTCCCGGCGATGAGAGTCAGCTCTTCACCGCCGGACGACTCGAGGAGCAACTCGACCGCGCGCTCAGGCTCGCCTGTCTCGAGCAGGGCTGCGGCGAGATCCGCAGCTCCCTCTGACGAGTGGAAGCTGCTTTCGCCCTGGCTGAGGTCGACGCTTTCCTGTGCAGTGGCGAGTGCGAGGTCCATGTCCCCGCTCCGCAGCGCGGCGGCCGAGCGGCCGACCAGGGTCCAGCACAGCGCGTGCGAGTTGCCCAGCAACCGAGCCGCCTCGATTCCGGCGTCGAGCAGCTCCGCCGACTCGGCCAACTTCCCCCGCTGGCGCAACAGGCCGCCGAGCGTCGCGATCAGGAGGAGATAGAACTCCCCCTCGCCGGTGGCGCGGACCACGGCCAGGGCGCGGCTGGCGTGGGCCTCGCCGGCGGCATACCGGTCCAGGTAGAGCTCGACGCCGGCCAGCCAGGCCGCGGCCTCGAGGTGACCGCCGAGCTCGTCGTCCGACAGGGAATCGACAAGCCTCGCCGCTTCCGCATGATTCGCCTCTGCACGGTCGGGGGCCCCTACGAGCGAATCCGCCATCGCAAGCTCGGCAAGAGGCGTCGCGATCATGGGGACGTCGCCGAGTCGCCTCGCCGCCTCGACCGCGCGCTCGGCTGCTTCGTGCATCTCCCCGAAACTCGTGCGCCAAAACGCGTTGGCGGTGAGCTCGATCATGATCGCCACGGCCTCGCGGGAGCCCTGATCCGGGAGCTTCTCGAGCGCGTGCACGAGGCGCTCACAGGCTTGAACCTGCCGCCCGAGATTCGTCTCCACTCCTGCGCACGCGCGGGCGAGCGTGGCTCGCAGCACGTCGGCGCCGTCGGGCACGAGATCGAGGGCCTCGAGCAACGCACTGCGGCTGTCGTCGAGGCGCCCCACCGCCGTC
>CAZCJI010000647.1:0-1457 GCA_964498625.1 uncultured Rhizobium sp. | reverse complement strand
GAGCGTGGGATCGGCCTTAAGCTTCGCAAGTTCTTCGGGATGGGTGAGGAACAGCCAGATCGCATTGCCGATCAGGTCGGTCGTTGTGAGATTGCCGCCGATCAGAAGACCCTGGAGGTTGTTGGAAATCTCACCATCGTTCAGCTCAGCACCTTCGGCCTGCAACATCATCATGTCGCTCACGAGATCGTCTTTCGGATCCGTCCGGCGGCGCTGCATCAACTCGCCCATGTAGTGCGACAGCGCGTTGATCGACACGACAAGGCGCTCGGTCTCTGCCGGCGTGCGGAACGGATTGAGCCCCAGGATCGCGCCTTCGCTCCACGCGCGGAATTCGGTGAGGCGGCTTTCATCGACGCCAAGGATGCGCGCGATCACGTCGATCGGAACGCGCAGCGCGAAACTGTCCATCGCATCGAACGTCTCTCGGCCCTTGAGCGGGGCGAGATATTGATCGACAACCTGCTGCACCAGCGGCTTGCATTTGGCGACGCGCTTGTAGAGCGCCTTGGCGAACGGCCCGCGGATGCGCATGTGATCGGGCTCGTCCATCAACAGGATGCCGGAGCGCGATTCCTCTTCCGACACGCGGATGCCTTCGACACGCTGTTCCAGGATCGCGCGCGACATCACCGCGGCTTCCTCTGCGCGCTCCGGCCCGCGCCACATCGTGGTGTCGCCGAGCACGCTGCGCACATCGGCATGGCGCGTGAGGATGAAGGTGCCGGCCTGGGTGTCGCGATGCACGGGACATTCGCTGCGCAGCCTGTCCAGCAGCACATGCGGATCGGCGTTGAAGTCCGGGTTCATCGGGGTCAGCTGAAAGACGCCGGGAAGCGGGGTATCGGTCATGGCCGCACCTTTATGACAATTTGTCAGAACCGACTCTAGCCGTTTCCCGGCCTCGCCGGAAGACGGGATCAGGAATAGTTCGGCTCCCGCTTTTCGAAGAACGCGGCGACGCCTTCGCGGAAATCCTCACCCTGCGCGCACAGGATCTGGTTGCGGTCTTCCATCGCGATCGCGGCCTCCAGGCTTTGCGCGTCGATGGCGTGGTTGAGCGCTTCCTTGGTAAGGCGCAGACCCAGCGGCGTGGCGTGCAGCATGTCTTTCAGGTATGCGCGCGCTTCGGTTTCGAGCGCGTCGCGCGCGACCACTTTCGCGAAGAGGCCGAGTTCGCGCCCGCGCTCGGCGTCGATGAAGCGGCCGGTGAGCATGTATTCCGACGCCGCCGATGCGCCGATCATTCTGGGAAGGAAATACGACACGCCGATATCGCAGGCGGAAAGCCCGATGCGGATGAAGGCCGCGTTCATGCGCGCCTCCGGCGTCGCGATGCGCACATCGCAAGCGAGCGCCAGCGCGAAGCCGCCGCCGCTGGCCGCGCCGTCGACGGTCGCGATGATGGGCTGCGGGCAGCGGCGCATGGCCATCACGATCTCACTGATGCGGCGCTG
>CAZCJI010000646.1:0-1460 GCA_964498625.1 uncultured Rhizobium sp. | reverse complement strand
CCTTGATAGCCAGCGCCGCGATCCTACTGGCGGCGGCGTCCGCGCAAGCCGACGAGTCTGCAAAACAGATCCTGCAGGTCGACGCCAGCGATGACGGCCAGCCACTCGCGGAAACCAAGATCGCCGCGCAGGAAGAAGGCATCCGCATCGTCAACGCGGCCTTGCCCGCGGCGAGTAAATTCTACTGCCAGCCTCCAACGCTCGTTCTCACCGGGCCGCAACTCGCCGACATGGTGCGCCGCGCCGTGAAGGCCGACGACAAGTTGGAAAAACAGTTGGTGTCTTCTGTGCTGTTCAATGTTCTGAAGAACACATTCCCCTGCGCAGCGACGGCGCATTGAGGACTTCTATGAACCGCTTCTCCCGGAACCTGATAGCTGCGGTGACGGCGACGGCGATGTTTTGGGCAACCGCTTGTGCGGGCGATCCCCAGCAACCTGTCGCTGCGACCATTGCCGGAATTCTGAAGTCGCCGAAGTCCTACGACAAAAAGCTCGTGAGACTCGAAGGGCAGTTCGATAACTGCATCGCGTTAAATTGCAATCTTTGCCCACCGGAGATGACCAGAGCAACTTTCAATCGCAGTAAATGTCTGTCGACCGACTTTGACGAATTTTCTGGAGAGGAAGTGTATGGCGCACCGCAGCCCATGGAGCCGGCGTTTCGGTTTGCGGCCGTCACCGTGGACGCGACGTTTGATCCGGGCTGCATCGATGGTTCACTATTCTGCACTGACAAGCCGGTAGTCTTGTTCAATGCACGAGTTGTTTCCGTGCATTCGCGCAAGAACGCGCATGATGGTCTGATAGGCGACTACGATTTCGGACCGCTCATCGTGGCCGATCTCGAAGATCAACCAAAGATGCAGGCTGAGATCGCCGGGCTGCCGGACTATCTGGGCAAGAGGGAAACTCGTTTCTTCATCAATAAAGGAGAACAGTGGCCCAAATCCACCGCAACCGGGCTCGCCTGCGTTTGCATGGCACAGAACTGCGAAGGACAATGGCCAACGCGGTTCTTCGGAGGTTTCGACAGCGCCCCAAACCCGTTTCGATGCTGGCATCTGGCGAAGCTGAAGATCGGCTGGCGCGTCATGCCCGGCGACTTTTGATCTCGCCGTTCGCGGTGCTATAGCCCTTTCATGCGCATCCTTTTCATCGGCGATATCATCGGGAAGCCCGGCCGTGACGTGGTCGTCGCGGACCTGCCGAAGCTGCGCGAGCAGCTGTCACTCGATTTCACGATCGCGAATGGCGAAAATGCTGCCGGCGGCTTCGGGCTCACGCGCTCGACGGCAAATGAACTGTTCGGCGCGGGCGTCGATTGCATCACCACCGGCAATCACTGGGCGGATCAGAAAGAGATCCTCACTTTCATCGACAACGAAGAGCGGATCCTGCGGCCACGCAACTATCCGCGCGCGACGCCGGGCAAGGGCGCGAATCTGTATCAGACGCGCG
>CAZCJI010000645.1:0-1461 GCA_964498625.1 uncultured Rhizobium sp. | reverse complement strand
CGGAGCCTTTGCCGCCGAAATGACCGTCCTCGATGTACTTCTTCGCGTTGTCCCACGCACCGCCGCCCGAGGTCATCGAAATCGCGACGTACAAGCCGGTCACGATCACGCCGAGCAACATGGCACCCAGAGCATTGAACGCTTCCACCTTGCCATCAACGAACAACACGATGACGAAGAGGACGACCGGCGAAAGCACCGGCAGCAAAGACGGAATGACCATTTCGCGGATCGCGGCCTTGGTGAGCATGTCCACGGCGCGGCCATAATCGGGCTTTTGCGTACCCGTCATGATACCAGGCATCGCTTTGAACTGGCGGCGGACTTCCTCCACCACGGCGCCGGCAGCGCGCCCCACCGCCGTCATGGCGATACCGCCGAACAGGAACGGCAGCAGACCGCCGAACAGCAGACCGACAACGACCCACGGATCGGCGAGCGAGAACGTAGGAACTTCGAGGCCGGAGAAGTAGTGGTACGCATCGCTGTTGGCGATGAAGTACTTCAGATCCTCCGTATACGCCGCGAACAGCACGAGCGCGCCGAGACCGGCGGAGCCGATGGCGTAACCCTTCGTCACCGCTTTCGTTGTATTGCCCACTGCATCGAGCGCATCGGTCGTCTTGCGCACGTCGCCTTCAAGGCCCGCCATTTCCGCGATGCCGCCGGCATTGTCCGTCACCGGACCGAAGGCGTCGAGCGCTACGATCATGCCTGCCAGAGAGAGCATGGTCGACACCGCGATCGCGATGCCGAAAAGTCCCGCCAGCTTGAAGGTCACAACGATACCGACGCAGATCACCACGGCGGGCATCGCCGTCGATTCCATCGATACTGCAAGGCCCTGGATGACGTTGGTGCCGTGGCCGGTCACCGATGCTTTCGCAACCGACTGCACCGGGCGATAGTTTGTGCCCGTGTAGTATTCGGTGATCCAGATCAGAAGGCCCGTAACCACGAGACCGACGATACCGCACTCGAACAGCGTCACGCCGGTGAATTCGAGGCCACCGCTGGTCGTGATCGCGTTGTGGATGCCGCCCGGAACGATCCAGTCCGTCAGCGGCCACAAGCCGATCAGCGAGAGCACGCCCGTTGCGATCACGCCTTTATAGAGGGCACCCATGATGTTGTTGGATTTGCCGAGACGCACGAAGAACGTGCCGATGATCGACGTCACGATGCACATGCCAGAGATTGCGAGCGGATAGAGCATCAGCGCACTCTTGAGCGAGCCCACGAAATAGATCGAGGCCAGCACCATCGTGGCGACGGTCGTCACCGCGAAGGTCTCGAAGAGGTCGGCCGCCATGCCGGCGCAGTCGCCGACATTGTCGCCCACGTTGTCGGCGATGGTCGCCGGGTTGCGCGGGTCATCTTCGGGAATACCGGCTTCGACCTTGCCGACCATGTCGCCGCCGACGTCCGCACCCTTGGTGAAGATGCCGCCGCCGAGACGGG
>CAZCJI010000644.1:0-1464 GCA_964498625.1 uncultured Rhizobium sp. | reverse complement strand
GCGCGCTTTGCAGGAGCACGCTGGAAATAATTTGAAGGCTGTTCGCGACCCGGTGCTGAAGCTCCTGAAGAAGAACCGCCTTCTCCTTCAGCATGTCGTCTTTAAGCTTCTCGGCGAGGCGTGCGTCGGTGACATCGGAAACCGATACAAGCAGCCGGATGCTTTCCCCACTGCCGTAATCGAGCTTCTGGGCGTTCAGAACCAGACGGCGAGAGTCACGGCCTTTGCGACTAAGATCAATCTCGTAGCTATTCACCGCGGCATAGCCGGATGCGGTTGCTTCAAGAAGCGCCGTCAGTTGCGGCACGTCCCACTCGCCCGATCCAAGCTCGATCAGCGGAAGTCCCACCACGGTGGCGGGGTCGATCTTAAAAGCGTCGCAGAATGATTTGCTCGCAGCTATTAGCGTAAGGTCACTGTCGAGCAGGAGCAGTGGCGCAGTCGAAGAGGCGATCACCGCCAACGCGAGGTTCAACGCCACATCGGAATGCATCGTCGGTTGGGGAGCCATGGCTGCCCCTTTCTGGAAATCGGAGGCTCGCGAAGCGAAAGCCATACCCGAACAAAACTTTTGAAATCGACTGAACGCTGCTTGAGAACAACTGCCCGTCGTCAGGTTACTCTAGCACAGTTTCGATTGTTGTCGTGCATGATAGGACCCGGGGCGGGATCGTGGTTGAAAAGTTCATAAAGCGCCGCTGTCACTTGTTCGGCCGAGTAGGGCTTGCGAATAAACAGCCCATTTGCGGGCAATTCGCTCAAATCCGGGACAAGTGCTGAAGCCACAATCAGATGGATAGACGGCCAGCGACCTCTTACGGCACCGGCCAACTTCCATCCGTCCATCGAGCCCGGCATCTTGATGTCGGTGAAAACCGCGCGAATGTCGGTGCGGCTCTCCAAAATCCTGAGTGCTTCGTCCGCATTACACGCTTCCGCGACCGCAAACCCAGCGTCCTCGACAATATGGAGGGCGCTGATCCGAATAAGTGCTTCGTCCTCGACGACGAGAACAACCGCCTTTTCCATGTGCTTTCCGTGTGTTGTCAGCGGGTTGATGACGCGCAGCGGCCAAAATCGGCGATTCCCTGCGTAGGCAACGCTTGGCGCGACAAAACGATCATGCGTGCGGTGTTTTCAAGGTTAAACACGAAGATCAGCAAGCCAACACTTAAGATGCGCGTTCGCTGAATGCGACCTTCAGAAACTTATGTGTCGTGCTCCGGTCACCCTACCGCTCTTGGCGTGGTCCCCATCGCGGCTGGCGTGAACAGAATACAGCAAATATTTCAGCCGGTGGGCTCACCCGGGAGCGTCCGCGACCTCCCCCTTATTCTTCTCAATGCTCATGGGAATTTCTCCATTTCGCACGGATCGGTTACTCAAAATACTCGGCGTGCCTGGATCATACATCGAGGCCAATGAGTCTTGGTGCAACGCAACCGACTTTGTGGAAACTAGAGA
>CAZCJI010000643.1:0-1465 GCA_964498625.1 uncultured Rhizobium sp. | reverse complement strand
TCGGCGGCGCGCGCGGGCGCACCGACGTGCCGAAGATCGTCGACTGGTACATGGAAAAGAAGATCAACATCGACGATCTGATCACGCACACGATGCCGCTGGACAAAATCAACGATGCCTTCGACCTGATGCACAAGGGCGAGAGCATCCGCAGCGTGGTGGTGTTCTAGGTTTTCAAAACGACCACGAGCACGAGTCAACAAACGCGATTTTCGTGCGTCTCGCTTTCGACACGAGCGGAACTCCGCGAGTTTGCGACAATTTGCGAGACTTTTGTCTTTCAAGAAAAACGCGGAAAGCGGCGCCAAACAGGGTTTCTGACAAAGCGTCAGTGCCTCAAGCGATGATTGTAATTGACTCGCTACAATCCAGAGTCAATCTTTCTCGACAACCAAATAAAAATGGTGGGAACTAAAATGCGCGTTAAAGCGAACCGCTTTCTATTGGCCGGTGGCATTTTGCTGGCCCTCAATGTTCATTCGGCCTCTGCAAAAAATTTGCACGTCGGGACATGTGCAACAAAGGGTACGATCTATACGACGATCCAGTCAGCCGTTGACGCGGCTTCGCCGGGCGATGTCGTCACGGTGTGCGCCGGCGATTATCCCGAGCAGGTTACAATCACGAAAAGTCTGACGCTGAAAGGCGCCACCGGCGCGCAGGCGACGCGTATCACGGTGCCGGCTGGAGGGTTGGTGCAGAACACCACGACCCAGGGCAGCGGTTTTCCCACCGCCGCACAGGTTCTTGTCTCGCCGGATACCACGGCGGATGCCGACATCAGGAACATCGTTGTCGATGGGACCGGCAACAACATCCAGACCTGCGGTCTCCAGTTCGCCGGCATTTATTATCGCAACGCGGGCGGCACGATCTTCCAAAGCACGGCGCAAAATCAGATGCTTCCCGATGGCTATCAAGGCTGCCAGAGCGGGCTTGCCATTTTCGTCGAGAACGTGACGCCGGGCACGGATGCCGTCACCATCGAAAAGAGCACGGTGACGAACTTCGACAAGAACGGCATCACCGTGGAAGCGGCGGCCGCCGATGCGATCATCGAGCACAATACTGTCACCGGCATCGGCCCGACGGACCTGATCGCCCAGAACGGCATTGAAGTCTCTTATGGCGCAACGGCGAAGATAACGTCGAACACCATCAGCAATCTGATCTACAGTCCGCAGACCTACGGCTCGTCCGGTATCATCATGTACCAACTGGATTCCGGCGCGTATCAGGCGCCAACGCTGGTGCAGAGCAACACCATCGACAACACGCAATACGGTATTGTGCTGGATGCCGTGAACGGCACCGCGGACAACCCGGTTCAGGTCAGCAAGAACAAGATTTCGAATTCGCAGTTTGTCGGCGTCGGTCTCTACAGCGACGGCATCAGCGACGACTATATCTCTGTCACGAAGAACAAGATCGATACCACCGGCATCTACGACGGAATCGATGCCTG
>CAZCJI010000642.1:0-1472 GCA_964498625.1 uncultured Rhizobium sp. | reverse complement strand
GCTCCAGCATCGGTTCGCCGACGAGATCGCCGACCGCGAACACGTTCTTCATCGAGGTGCGGCACTGGTCGTCGACCTTCACGAAGCGGCCGGCCATGTCGACGCCCATCTTCTCCAGGCCCCAGCCTTCGGTCGCCGGCCTGCGGCCGACGGTGACGAGGATCTTGTCGGCCGGAAGCGTCTGTGTTGCGCCGTCCGCCATCTCGACGACAAGGCCGCTCGCGTCCTGGCCTTTCGCCTTCGCGCTCAAGTGAACGGTCACGCCGTTGGTCCTCAGCCATTTGGCGACCGGCGCGACGAGGTCCGCGTCATAGAGCGGCAGGATTCGGTCCATCGCTTCGACGATGGTGACTTCGCTGCCGAGTTTGCGGAACGCGATGCCGAGTTCGAGGCCGATATAGCCGGCGCCGACCACGACGAGCTTCTTCGGTAGCTCCTGAAGATCGAGCGCCTCGGTGGAGGAGATCACATTGCCGCCGAAGGGCAGGAACGGCAGTTCGACAGACTTCGACCCGTTGGCGAGGATGACATGCTCGGCGGTGATGATCTGCTCGCCGTCTTTCGTCTTCACGGTGCAGGTCTTGGCATCGGAGAACGTCGCCCAGCCTTCGACCACGCGTACCTTCGCGCGCTTGAGAAGTGCAGCGACGCCGGAATTCAGTTTCTTCGTGACGCTGTCTTTCCATGCCACCAGTTCGGGCATGGAAAGCGCCGGTGCGCTTGCGAGCTTGATGCCGTGCAGGCCTTTCGCCGAGGCCGCGCGCGTCATGGTCTCGAAATATCCGGCGGAATGTATCACCGCTTTCGACGGAATGCAGCCGACGTTCAGGCAGGTGCCGCCAAGCTTGTAGGTTTCCACCAGAACCGCATCGAGACCGAGCTGCCCGCAACGAATCCCGGCGACATAACCGCCCGGCCCTCCACCGATGATCAAGACTTTGGTATGTATTGTTTCTGGCATCAGAAGTCTCCGAAGGGAGTAGGGAATAGTGAGTAGGCAGTAGATGACGGGTCGTGGTGTTCGCTACTCCCTATTCCCTACGGCCTACTCCCTCATTCCATAAACAACAGAGCCGGATGTTCCAGCAGTGCCTTCACGCGCTGGATGAATTCGGCGGCGTCGTAGCCATCGACCACGCGGTGATCGAAGCTCGACGACAGGTTCATCATCTTTCGCACCGTGATCGCGCCATCGCGCACGACGGGGCGGTCGATGATCGCGTTGGGTCCGATGATTCCGACTTCCGGATAATTGATCACCGGCGTCGTCGCCACGCCGCCAAGGGGCCCGAGCGATGTGATGGTGATGGTCGAGCCGGAAAGTTCTTCTTTGGTCGCCTTGTTCTCGCGTGCTGCGGTCGAGACCCGCGCGACTTCGAGCGCGCTCTGCCAGATGTCGAGAGCTTCCGCGTGGTGGACGACCGGCACGATCAACCCGTTCGGCGTCTGCGTCGCGATGCCGATATGCACCG
>CAZCJI010000641.1:0-1473 GCA_964498625.1 uncultured Rhizobium sp. | reverse complement strand
CTGCGGCGCATACGCCCGCCGACATCGCCGAGCCGAACCGAAAGGTTCTGCGCGGTCATGCAAGTGGGCAGGTGATGCTCGCAGATACCATCGACATCGATACCGCGACTCGCGCCGTCACGCTGAACCACGGCGGCAATATTTCATACGACATCCTCGTGATCGCGACGGGCGCGAGACACAGTTATTTCGGTCACGACGAATGGGAGCGCTTCGCACCGGGCCTCAAGACCATCGAGGACGCACGAAAGATCCGCTCGCATCTGTTGCTTGCCTTCGAGCAGGCGGAGATGAGCCGCGATCGCGCCGAACAAAAACGTCTGATGACCATCGCGGTGATCGGCGGCGGCCCAACCGGCGTCGAGCTTGCAGGCTCCATCGCCGAACTCGCGCGCTATACGCTGGCTAAAGACTTTCACCGCATTCGGGCGGAGACCGCGACTGTTCTGCTTCTCGAAGCTGGACCGCGTCTCCTGACCGCGTTCCCCGAAGACCTCGCGGCCTATGCGGTACGAAAACTCTCGACTCTTGGCGTTACGGTGCGGACCTCATCGCCCGTCGAGCGGATTACCGATCGCAGCATCACCGTCGCGGGCGAAACCATCGGTGTCGGCTTCGCGATCTGGGCGGCGGGCGTGATGGCATCAAGACTCGGACAATTCCTTGGCGTCGAATTGGATCGCGCGGGGCGCGTGCGCGTGAACGCCGATCTTTCAGTTCCCGGCAAAGATAATATCTTTGTGCTCGGCGATCTCGCGCTGGCGACAGACGAGCACGGCAAACCGCTTCCCGGTCTCGCGCAGGTGGCAAAGCAACAAGGCGAATATCTTGGCCGCTCGCTGGCGCGGAAGTTTCAGCGCAACGAGACGCCGAAGCCCTTCGTCTTCCACAACCGCGGCAACACCGCGATCATCGGCCGTCACGCGGCCGTGTTCGATTTCGGCTGGTCGCGGATGAAGGGCTGGCTTGCATGGTGCCTGTGGGCGCTGATCCACGTCTATCTGCTGGTTGGATTCCAGCACCGCCTGATGGTCGCGATCCAATGGCTGTGGCGATATGTGACCTACGAACGCGGATCGCGGTTGATCGCAGAGCAATCCGACCGGAACTGACTATTCCCCGCCAGGATGATAGTTCGGCGCTTCGCGGGTCACGATCACGTCGTGGACGTGACTCTCGCGCAATCCCGCGCCAGTGATGCGCACGAATGCGGCGCGCTTGTGGAATTCGGCGATGGATTTCGACCCCGTCAGCCCCATCGCGGCGCGCAGGCCGCCGATGGTCTGATGCACGACGGCGCTGACCGGTCCCTTATACGGCACCTGCCCTTCGACGCCTTCAGGCACGAGCTTGAGCGAGTCCTGCACTTCCGACTGGAAATAGCGATCGGCCGAACCGCGTGCCATCGCGCCGACGGAGCCCATGCCGCGATAGCCTTTGTAGGAACGGCCTTGATAGAGAAACACTTCGCCG
>CAZCJI010000640.1:0-1488 GCA_964498625.1 uncultured Rhizobium sp. | reverse complement strand
GCGGCGCGTATCGAGAACGTTATGCAGTTCGAGAAGTTCAAGGCCGAGATGCGCGAGCGCACCAAAGGCATGCCGTCCTTCGCCGATGTCCTGAAAGGCTTCAGCGCGCCGAAGTCCTAGGCTTGATGTAGGTGACGTGGCCCATCTTGCGGCCGGCGCGGATTTCTTCTTTGCCGTAGATATGAAGTGCGCCGCCATTTGCCGCGAGCGTTTTCCAGCCGGCTGCTTCCTCGCCGATCAGATTCTCCATCACGGCATCGGAATGACGCTCGGTCGAACCCAGCGGCCAGCCTGCGACGGCGCGGATGTGGTTCTCGAACTGGCTGACAAGACAGGCATCTATGGTCCAGTGGCCAGAATTGTGTACGCGCGGCGCGATCTCATTCACCAGCAATGCGCCGTCCTTCATCACAAACAGCTCGACCGCGAACACGCCGACATAGTCGAGCGCATCGGCGATCTTCTTTGCGACCGCTTTCGCGTCGTTCGTCTGCACTGCGCTAAGACGTGACGGTACGGTGGACTGTCGCAGGATGTGGCCGCCATGCGCGTTCTCCGGCGGATCATAGGCCACGAAAGAACCGTCGATACCGCGCACGCCGATCACCGAGGCTTCGAAGGCAAAGTCGATAAAGCCTTCCAGAATGCACGGAGCGCCCTTGAAGGATTCATACGCATGCGCGGCCTCATCGCCGGTCGTGACCTTCGCTTGGCCCTTGCCGTCATAGCCCATGCGCCGTGTTTTCAGGATCGCAGGACCTGAAACCTTGGCGCGCGCATCTTCGGTGGAATCGATCTTCTCGAACGGTGCTGTCTTGAGGCCAAGCGATGAGACGAAGCTTTTCTCGTCGAAGCGATCCTGCGTTACGGCCAAAGTTTTGGCGCTCGGATAGACTGGAATCGTCTGTGCGATCTCTTCGACTGTCGTGACTGGCACGTTTTCCCATTCAAACGTTACGACATCGCAAGACCGCGCAAATTTTGTCAGCATGGCGTTGTCGTCGAACGCCGCGCATGTGTTTGTGTCGCTAACCTGAAACGCAGGCGCATCTTCGTTGGGCGGCGAATAGATATGCGTCTTCAGCCCCAACCGGGCTGCCGCGAGCGCGAGCATGCGGCCGAGTTGTCCGCCGCCGAGAATCCCGATCGTTCCTCCCGGTGGGACGGGAGCGGAGAGTCGTTTCACTTCGCTCATGTGTTGATCGGAGTCTCTCCGACGGAGTCGGTCTGCGCCCTGCGCCAATCGTTCAGCCGATTGGCGAGCACGGGATCGGATAGCGCGAGGATCGCGGCGGCATGGAGCGCCGCGTTCTTGGCGCCTGCTTCGCCGATCGCGAAGGTCGCGACGGGAACGCCTCCCGGCATTTGCACAATGGAGAGAAGGCTATCCATACCCTTTAGCGCCTTGCTTTCCACCGGCACGCCGAGCACGGGGAGCGTCGTCATTGAGGCCGTCATGCCCGGCAGATGCGCCGCGCCGCCTGCGGC
>CAZCJI010000639.1:0-1490 GCA_964498625.1 uncultured Rhizobium sp. | reverse complement strand
CGATGAAGCCGCTCAGCTTATAGACGCGCACGCCCCACTGGGCCGAGTTGATGTACCAGACGCGCACCTTGCTCCAGTCGTTCTTCACGCTCACGTCCAGCACCGGGGTGTTGTGGTCGATCTCGCCGCGGTTCTGCCAATTGGCGTGATCGACGATCACCTCGCGCGGGTTCACGATTTTTGTCACGACCGCGACGTGGCCCTTGCGAATACGCTTCGATCCGCTGAACACCATCACGGCGTCGACGGCGGGCTGGGCGAATTCGTCGTAGAGATTCTTGGCCCGCGACCACCACTCTCTGGCGTCGCCGAACACGGCAAGGCCGGAACGCAGGCGGGCATATTCCACGCAATAGAGATGCTTGAGCGGCCATTCCACGCTGGGCGCCACGCCGGTATCGGCCGGTGCCGCGTCGGAGGTATCGGCCGTTGCGGCCTGGTCGAGATCGGCGTCCTGTTCCGGCGCCGCGGCCGCGCCGCCGGTGTCGGCCGGAAGACCGGCCAGTTCCTGGGCATGGGCCCGGGGGGCGATAAAGAGCAGGAGGGACAGGGCAAATGCAGACAAGGGCAAGCGAATGGCGCCAAAGGTCATTCGGGGGTCCTTAGTACTGGTTAAAGGGGCCGTTGGGGGACGGCGGCTTCGATAGAGGCTTTCCTGCCCGAATTCGGCAGGAGAGGCAAATTACAATCACGGACCATTGCGTTTTGTTACGGATTCCCTAGGCTTTTTATCGATTCTCAGCCTTTGGAGAGCCCCCATGGCCAACCGCGAACAGAAATCCAACCGCGAAAAGAAGAAGCCCAAGGCCGATAAAAACGCCAAAACCAAAGCCGCGCCGCCGCCCTTCCAGGCGCCGGAACTGGTCCGCAAGCCGCACAAGGGCAAGGACTGGAGCTGACGGGCCTTTGCCCCGGCGCAAGCCAGAACACGTCACTGTCTCGGACAAGATGCAGCGGAAATACCGCTACATACTGACTGAGCCGGAGGGGCGCAATTTCGATCCCGAATTCAAGCCGGACCTGAGCCCGAAGGAGATGCTGGCCCTCGGCATCTTCGCCGGCAAATACATGACCGATTGCCGCAAGGAATTTCCGGCCGCCTGGTTCAAGCACGCCAAACTTGCCAAGGGTCACCGCGACCCCGATCTCAATTATTTCGGTGTCGATGCGAGCACGCCGCTCTCTTATTGGAAGCGGAAGGGCTGGATTCACGAGGACGATCCGCGCGGCTGGTTTCAATGGTACTGCCGCTACTGGATGGGCCGGCGCATGGAAGACGATCAACGCCAGATCAAGCGCTGGAAGGCGATCCGCCGTCACGTCGCCCAACTCAGGAAGGCGTGCGAGCCGGGCGATCTGCATTGCCGCCCGCGCCAGCGACAGGCGCTGCTGCACTGGGCGTATGACAGCCGCAAGCTCTGAGCTTATAGCTTCCTCACGGATGCGGGCGTGGCGGAATGGTAGACGCAACGGACTTAAAATCCGTAGGG
>CAZCJI010000638.1:0-1493 GCA_964498625.1 uncultured Rhizobium sp. | reverse complement strand
CGCGAAGGCGACAAGATGTCGAAGTCGGTCGGCAATGTGATCCTGCCGCAGACCATCGCCGACAAGAACGGTGCGGACATCTTCCGTCTGTGGGTGGCGTCGTCGGACTTCACGCAGGATCTGCGCATGGGCAACGACGTCATCCAGTCGAACACCGATGCCTATCGCCGTCTACGCAACACGATCCGCTTCATGCTTGCGAACCTTTCGGGCTTTGATGAGAGCGAGCGCGTCGGCCGCGACCAGATGCCGGAGCTGGAGCGCTACATCCTCGCCAAGCTGGCGGAGATCGACGCGGTCGTGCGCGAAGGCTACACGAAGTACGACTTCAACCGCGTCTACAACACTGTGTTCTCGTTCTGCACCAACGAACTCTCGGCGCTGTATTTCGATGTCCGCAAGGACGTTCTCTATTGCGGCGCCATCGGCTCGGTGCGCCGTCGCGCCACGCGCACAGTGACCGATGAAGCATTCCGCCGTGTCGTCACGTGGCTGGCCCCGATCCTGTGCTTCACGATGGAAGAGGCTTGGACGCTGCGCTTCCCGGACGAGAGCGTGCATCTGCACCAGTTCCCGGAAACGCCGGCGTCGTGGAAGGACGCGGCGCTGGTTGAGAAGTGGAATCGCATCCGCGCCATCCGCCGCGTCGTGACCGGCGCGCTTGAGATCGCGCGCCGCGACAAGGTCATCGGTGCCAGCCTCGAAGCCGCGCCGCTCGTCTATGTCACCGACGATGCCGACCGCGAGATCCTGGAAAGCATCCCACTTGCCGAGATCATGATCACCTCCACTGCGCACATCGCACACGTCGATGCGCCGGAAGACGCGTTTCGTCTTTCCGATGTCGAAGGCGTGGCGGCGAAATTCGAACACGCGCGTGGCAACAAATGCGCGCGCTGCTGGATGATCCTGGAAGAAGTGGGCAAGAACCCGAAACACGACGATCTCTGCAACCGCTGTGCCGAAGCGGTCGATAGTCTGGGGACCGCATGAGCAAACTCGATCTCTCGCCGCGCGACTGGGGAATTGTCGCCGCGGCCATAGCGTTGATTCTGGATCAGGGCACCAAGCTCTTGCTGCTCTACGGAATTGGCTTTGCCACGATGGGGCCCGGCGAAAACATCGCGGTCTTGCCGTTTTTTAATCTGGTGATGGTCTGGAACCCGGGTGTCTCCTACGGCCTTTTCCCGGCCAGCAGCCCGATGGGAAGCGTCATTCTGGCGCTGTTTTCCATCGTGGCCGTAGTCGGTTTGGGCTGCTGGTTGTGGGTCTCGAGCCGGTTAACGCTCTGCGTGGGGCTCGGTCTTGTGATCGGCGGGGCGTTAGGAAACCTGATCGACCGGCTGGTCCATGGAAAGGTTGCCGACTTTTTCCACTTTTACGGCCTCGGCTATGACTGGTATGTGTTCAACGTGGCGGACGCCGCCATCACCTTTGGCGTCATCGCGCTTCTGTACGACGCGCTGATAAGGCCCGAGACGCGCCAAGGCGCG
>CAZCJI010000637.1:0-1495 GCA_964498625.1 uncultured Rhizobium sp. | reverse complement strand
CTCTTTCGGACCTACGCGGGGCGGCGGCGCGACCGCACAGAACTGTGCGGGACTGGTGGCCGGCATCTGGCCGCACATGACTCCCGGCAACCGGCAGGTCAAATACATCGACATTTGGTGCCAGGATCAGAACGGCTTTCGATCCAATAATTCTATCCGCTTCAACACGTCTACCAATCCGGCCACGGACGTGAACGGTGGCGCCGACCAGCCGCACCCGGAGATCTGTCCGGGGCAGGATGCGGCAGTCGGACTGCAAGGGCGGTACGGCGCGGACCTCAATGCGATCAGCCTGATTTGTGTCCCGCTCACCGCGCCGATGGCCGCGGCTGCGGTCCAGCCACCGCCCGCGCAAAACAATCGTCCGATCAAAACAACCGGGAGCGCGACCGAGGCGCAAACGGCGCCCGACCAGGGGCCTGTGTTCGTTCCCGATCCGAACACCGCCAACTTCCCGCCCGCACCGCCAGCCCAGCGGGCGCTCATGCCCGGTCCGTTCTTTGGCGGTTGGAACATCACCACGGGCGACGGCGAGACGTTCTCAGTCAACTTTCATCAGGTGTTTGGCGGGCTGCAGAACGTCGTCACAACTAAGATAACGAGCTCGCCGCCACCGACTGTGAAGATCGTGCGCGGCTACACGATGTCCATCAAAACCTATGTTCACCTGACCATCTCAGTGTCGGGCCAGCAGGGCGATATGGTGCTGACCATGGCCCCCGGCGGCCAGAACTTCTCCGGCGTCGGCCATCTAGCCGACGGTACAGCGGTCAGCTGGAACGGCCAGCAGGCACAGGCTGGGGCCGAACCGCCAGTCGCCGCTCCGACCGACACCCCGCCGCCGCAACCCAACCCCGGACAGTAGGATTATGTCGCTGGCACCGATACCGATAAGGAGACTTCGAATGAGACTTGGTATGAAGGTTTGGCTCGGCATCGCATTCGGCACTGCCTTTGCGATGTTCGGCGCAATCGGGCCGGCCGCGGCGGACCGTCCGGGTACGCCCACCAACGTCACAGCCGGCGACTGCGGCATCGTCCAAAACGCCGAAACCGTTTGCGGCACATTCTACAGCGCCTCAGACGAAGATGTGCATTTCGAGAATCAGATCACCCTGGCTAACGAGGAGCCTGCGTCTGGAGTTGGGATGACCTGTCCCCAGCAGTTGCAGCCAACCTTCGCCTGCGTCCTGTTCTCAGTAAAGAAAGAGTACCAGGGCGTTCAATTCCTAGTCACGAACGCTAAGTTCGACACGATGTATTGCGTCAGGTTCCGCGCACGTCGCTACAGCGACCAGATGGTCTCCGAGCTTTGGTCTAACAGTGCATGCGTTCACACTGCTCCAATGCCCCCAATTCCGGCCAAGCCCAAAATAGCCTTTGGCTTCAGCGGCACGATTTGGTCGGGCGGCAGGCAGTTCCCTCAGAGCGTCACGGTAGCGATCCCGAAAGTGTCCCAGGGATGGGCCGCCTCGGTGTCGTTCGATGGCGGATG
>CAZCJI010000636.1:0-1498 GCA_964498625.1 uncultured Rhizobium sp. | reverse complement strand
AGTGCCGTCCGCGGTTCCGGGGCGGCCTCGTTGCTTTCGTTGAGGGATTTACAGATGCAGATGTCGGCGTAAGGAAACCAGAAGAACTCGAAATGCCGGTTTTCCGAAACCAGTTTGTCCAGCTTGGCAAACAATTCGTCAGGCGGCATCAGGAAATTCGTCTCGGAGAGCTTGTAGGCGGTCCGAAGCTGCATGGTGATTTCGGTCATCACACCCAGCGAACCGAACGAGCAACGTCCGGCTTCGAACACTTCCGTATTTTCATCCGCCGTGCAGTTCAGCACGTCGCCATTGGCAAGAATGAGCCGGAAGCCCGTGACGGCGGATGAGAAATTTCCCATCGTCGGCCCGGTGCCGTGCGTACCAGTGCCGACGACGCCGCCAAGCGTCTGCCGATCGATGTCGCCCATATTGTTGAGGCCAAGACCGTGTGGATAAAGCGCAGGACCGATGGCCCAGAGCGGCGTCGCCGCCGCGAAGGTCGCGCGTTGCTTCGCGGCATCGACACTTTTCAGGCCATTGAACGCCGACAGATCGATGAGCGTGCCATCACTTGCGCAAAGCGGGGTGAAGGAATGTCCGGTACCGGGCGCGCGAACTGTGCCTGTTGCCGAACGAATTGCGCCCGCGAGCGCAACTTCATCCTTGGGCGCGATGGCGTTCTGCGGCTTGCTCGTAACCCCGCCGGACCAGTTGGACCATTTGCCGCCGACCACTCTCATACTTGCCGTCCGATTGCGATATCGGCGGCGGTTGTAGCGGGTCGCGGGCGGGCGTCAATCTTGACCAAAACGAGGCGGCAATTAGCGGCTCGCAACAGCCTTGGCCGGAGAAGCGCGGCGCTTGAACTGAACGTGAATCGAATTCGCATTTTCCCACGCCGCTTTGTCGTCACCAGCGAGAGGACTGAGCCGTGCCGGAGGGCGCGTCGCGTGGCGGGAATTGGCCGTCGCGGATTTATTCGTATCGCGTGTCAAATTTGCGCTGATTGAGACGGGTGTGCTCGCCGCATCGGCCACCTGTTGTGCGCCCACCATAAGCCCGGCCGTAAGTGCGGGCGTCGCGACGGCGACGAACGCGGAAATCGAAATCTGCATTAAAAATCGCTTATGTGAATCGCGCATGACACTCGTCCTGCGGTGCGACCCAGCCACTTCACCCCCACGGACAAGCAACGAACACGAACCTCGAAAGTTGCTGAAGCCGCGAGGTTAATTTGTGCATTCATCCCCGGTTCAGGCAGCGCAGGTCACTTTTGATTTTTGCCCGGCCATGATTGCGCCTTGTGCGTTATTTAGGCTGAACCATCAGAACGCCAAAGAGAGAGTGTGACCCGATGCGTAAGATCCCGACCTCCCTTTTCGCAGTTTCGACATTGCTGCTGTTGAGCGGTTGCGTGACCGCCCCACAGGGGCCGTCTTTCGAAGCGATGCCAGGTTCCGGAAAATCCCTTCAGGCTTTTCAGGCCGACGAAGATGCTTGTGAGCAATATGCGGAT
>CAZCJI010000635.1:0-1502 GCA_964498625.1 uncultured Rhizobium sp. | reverse complement strand
CGTACCTCCGGGTGGCGCTCGTAAACGATTTGTCAACCATTTCGACGGCCCTTGAACGGATGGTCGAAGTTCTGGACAGGGAACGCGTCTGATGGGCGGCGTGTATCGGCCGCGCCCCCGTGGCGCTGCGATGAGTGATGCGCTTGCGGATGCGCGGACTGCGGTCGCCCGGCTGACGCAGATCGCCATCCTGCGCGGGGCCGGCGGGCTGGTGCTGATCCTTTCTCTCGCGGTCGGGGTGGCGCTGGCGACCTATTCCTCTGGCGATCCTTCGCTGAACAACGCAACCGCGCGCCCGGTCGATAACTGGCTGGGTCCGCTCGGCGCCACCGCAGCCGATGTCTTGTTGCAGGCGTTTGGCATCGCGGCCTTCGCGTTCATTGCGCCGCTCGCGGTATGGGGCACGCGCGCTATGATGGGCCGTGGCATGAAGCACGCCGTGTGGCGTGCGATCGCGTGGCCGATCGGCACGGTGTTCGTTGCCGCCGGTCTTGGTCTGTTGCCGAAGATCCAGTCGCTTCCCGCTGGCGCGGGTGGATGGATCGGCATCGCCGCGACCAATCTCTCGAGCTATGCAGGCCAATCCTATGGCCAGCACTGGATCGGTATCGCGCTGCCGCTGTTGCTTCTGATCGCGGGTCTTCCGCTGGCATTTATCGCGACGGGCCTGCGCTTCTCGCGTGTCATGGGTCATGTCGGTACCGGTGCAGCCGCGGCCTACTGGCTTGGCAGCAAAGTGAAACTGCCGGCCGCATCGCTGCGTCGCGAGCCAGCGCACGACTATGACGACGAGGATATCGAGCCCGACGCCGATATGGAGGAGGACGATACCGGCTACGCGCTCGATATCGCGCCGGAGCCGATTGCGGCGGCTCGCCTTGCCGAACGCCGCGAGAACCGCATCAAGCGCGACGAGGCCCGCAAGGCGCAGGCCAAGAACGGTGCGCGCCCAAAACAGGCCGCACTCAATCTTGCGTCGGGCGAATACCAGTTGCCGTCGCTCGGGCTTCTGACCGAGCCGCCGCATGTCAGCGAGACCTCGGCGCTCTCCGACGAGGCGCTGGAAGAAAATGCGCGCATGTTGGAGGCCGTGCTGTCCGATTTCGGCGTGAAGGGCCGCATCGTTGCGGTGCGCCCCGGTCCAGTGGTGACGCTCTATGAATTCGAGCCGGCCGCGGGCGTGAAATCGTCGCGTGTGATCTCGCTCTCTGACGACGTGGCGCGTTCGATGAGCGCAGTCGCGGCGCGTATCGCTACGATCTCTGGCCGCAACGTCATCGGCATTGAGTTGCCGAACCAGAATCGCGAGACGGTCTATCTGCGCGATATGTTCAACAGCGCGGAATACGAAAAGGCGCGCGCGCCGCTCACTCTCGCGCTCGGTAAGTCCATCGGTGGCGAGCCAGTGATGGCCGATCTCGCGAAGATGCCGCATCTGCTGATCGCGGGCACGACGGGTTCGGGCAAGTCCGTCGGCCTCAACACGATGATCCTGTCGCTGC
>CAZCJI010000634.1:0-1506 GCA_964498625.1 uncultured Rhizobium sp. | reverse complement strand
GTTCTGGGCATGACCGGCACGAAGTTCGGCTGCGGCATCGCCCAATGCGGCGCTTGCACGGTGCATGTCGATGGCAAGCCCATCCGCTCTTGCATGCTGCCTCTGGGGGCTGTCGCCAACCGCAAGATCACGACCATCGAGGGCATCGGCGCGACACCGGTCGGCGCAAGAGTTCAGAAGGCCTGGCTCGATCTCGAAGTCGTACAATGCGGCTATTGCCAATCGGGACAGGTCATGTCGGCCGCCGCCTTGCTCGCTGTAACCCCGCGTCCCGACGATGCCGATATTGACGCCGCCATGGCAGGCAACATCTGCCGTTGTGGCACCTATGTCCGCATCCGCGAGGCGATCAAGCGCGCCAGCGCCAACCGGCCTTAAGGAACGGGCGCGAACATGTCGGCCTCACCGGAGTCACGGTCCGCACCTTCTCGTCGAACGCTGCTGAAAGCAGGCGTAGCCGGCAGCCTGGTGCTGGCGATTCCCGTGCCCCATGCGCAGGGCGCGACGACGGATGCGCAAACCCATGCCGCCTTTGTGCCCGATGCCTTCATTCGCATCGATGCGCGTGGGAAGACGACTCTGATCATGCCCCAGGTCGAGATGGGGCAAGGAATCTACACCGGGCATGCCATGATCCTGGCTGAGGAACTCGACGCGGCGTGGAGCGACGTGTCCGTCGAAGCGGCTCCGCCCAACACCGAGCTCTATGCCAACCCGCTGTTTAGCATTCAGGCGACCGGCGGTTCGAGCTCGGTGCGTGCGTTCTGGGTCCCGCTCCGCAAAACTGCTGCCGCCGCGCGCGCAATGCTGATCGCCGCCGCGGCACGGCGATGGAAGGTCGATCCGGCGAGTTGTACCGCCGTCAACGGCAAAGTGGTTCACAACGCCAGCGGCAAGGAATTGTCCTATGGCGTCCTAGCGGCGGCAGCCGCGAAAGAACCGCGCCCCGCCAACCCGCCCCTGAAAGCCCCGGCGGAATTCAAGTTGATTGGGAAATCGCTCAAGCGGCTCGACACGCCAGACAAGGTGAACGGCAAGGCCGTGTTCGGCATCGACATAATGCCGGCCGGCGTAAAATTTGCGACACTCGCTGCGAGTCCCGTCCTTGGTGGCAGGGTAGCTCACGTCGGCAATCGCGACACAGCGATGCAGATACCCGGTGTCAGACAGATCGTCGTACTGGACGATCTCGTCTCAGTCGTCGGTGATCATTTCTGGGCTGCTAAACAGGGTCTGGCCGCGCTCGACATCACTTGGAACGAGGGAGTTAACCGGACTGTCGACTCGCAGGCGATATGGGACAGCCTGCACAAGGCGAGCGAAAGTGAAGGCAAGATTGCAAAAGCGAGAGGCGACGCGGTCAAGGCGCTGAAGGAAGGCGACGTATTCGAAGCACATTACGAACTGCCTTTCCTCGCCCACGCGACGATGGAGCCGATGAACTGCACTGCGCACGTCACCGCGACGGCGTGCGACATCTGGGTTGGCACGCAGGTTTGCGCGCGC
>CAZCJI010000633.1:0-1507 GCA_964498625.1 uncultured Rhizobium sp. | reverse complement strand
GATAAGCAACGCGGCCCCGAAAAACATCCTGCTATACATTGTCTTTGTTCCTCAGGCAGCTTCGCGATGCGGACTGGCAGGTGTAAATGGTGTTTTGCGCATGGCTTCCGGCTCTTCGCCAAGACGCAGCATCGCAGGCATCAACACAAGCGTAAAAATATGGCTTACAAGTATGCCACCGACAATAACCGCGCCGAGACCGCGATAAATCTCAGCACCGGGGCCCGGGACCAGAACGAGTGGCAACATCCCCATTACCGCGGTTAGCGTACTTGAGAATATCGGCCTCAGCCGGGTTTCAAGGCTTGAGCGCACAGCATCCACACGGCTCATGCCTTCGGCCTCGGCCTGGCGCGTGCGCGCGACAAGCAGAATTGTATTGTTCACGACCAGTCCCAGAACAATGATGAAACCGATCATGGTGATGAGGTCGAGAGGTTGAAAGACGAACAGACCGAGGATCCGCAGCGCGGCCATGCCGCCCACCGTGCCGAGCGGCAGGGCGATCGTAGCAATGGCTGAATCCCAGACCGATCGAAATAGTGCGGCCATGATGAGAAAAAGGATCAATACCGCAAGTCCAAAATTCTTCCCCATGTTCCAGAGCGCGCTGTCGAGATGATCTGCAGCCGCGCCGTAGGTCACGGTGCCATCCTCCGGAAGCAATTTGCGGATTTGCGGTTCGACGTCGCGACGTAGAGTTGCCATGACGTCTTGAAGAGCCACACCACGTGGCGGCTGAAGGTTTAGCGCGAATGTACGGCGGCGGTTCAAACGATACGTTCCGCTGGAAGCAAGCGTGCTCTGCATGCTCACCAGATGGCTGAACGGGACGATATTGCCGGTAGGCGTCGCGACAGGAGTTTCGTTCACCGCGGACGGAGAAGTCAGAGCGAGGGATTTCAAAATAAGAAATAGTTGCCTTTCGCCATCATAGCGTTGCCCCACATATAGTCCCTCGCCGAGCGCTTGCACGATGTTGCCGACGTCGGGCCGTGTCCAGCCAACTTCCGCGATGGAACGGTCATCTGGAATCATCTTCAACTGCGGCTGATCGTAGTCGAGCGAGGGTTGTGCATTGACCACGCCATCGGGGAATTTCGCGGTGAGCAGGTCTTGGCCCTTTTTTGCGGCAATGCGCATAGCTCCTTCGTCGTTCGACTGAATGTTGATGGAAATGCCACCGCCGGCATCGAAGCCGCCGAAGAGCGATCCCATTTGCGCGAAAGCTTGCGCGTCAGGCAAATCCTTGATGACGTCGTTGCGGACGATCTGCTCGAGCTGCGGAAAGTCGGAGTCGTTCGGAACGCGAACGGCCATATCCATGTTCCCGGGACCGTTCATCTTCACGTAGTAATTGAGGAGCTTCGGCTGCTTTGCGCCAGTAAGATATGGTTGCAGTCGCTGTATAATTGGGCGTGCATAATTTTCGTCGGCAAACTTGACCGTGGTCCCGGACGAGAATCCGATGAACCCGTCAATCGCCGCGCGTTTAACTTGCGGCAGA
>CAZCJI010000632.1:0-1509 GCA_964498625.1 uncultured Rhizobium sp. | reverse complement strand
TTGGGTCGCTCTGACAACCACGTCTACGAGATAGATTCCATCGCGAAGCTGGACGACGGTGCCTCCCGACACGACCAGATTCACAGCCTGTGCGACGTCCTCGGAACTGAGCCCCAATGCGCGCGCCTTGTCCTGGCTGATCTGGATTCGCAGTGTGCGCGCCGGTTCGATCCAATCGTAGTTGACGTGGCGCACCAGGGGAGATTTCGCAATCACACTTGCGACGTAGAGAGCGATATGACGAACCTTTTCGATGTCGGGACCGCTTACGCGATACTGAATCGGCCAGCCGACCGGCGGTCCGAGCTCGAGGGGGTAGACGCGCGACACGGCGTCTGGAAAGCTCGCAGCCATGAACGCCTCCAACTGCTTTTGGAGGCGGACGCGCGCATCGAGTCCCTTCGTCACGATGACCGCCTGGGAAAAGTAGTCGTTCGGTAACTGCAGATTAAGTGGAAGATAAAAGCGGATGGCGCCTTGCCCGATATAGTCGCTCCAATGATCAATGTCGGGGCTGCGCGCAATGAAGCGATCGAGCCGTTGAATCCCCGCCTCGCTGGCGTAGATGGAGGAATTCTCGGGCAGCTGCAGGTCTAACATCAGCTCGGGTCTGTCGGAGGAAGGAAAGAACTGCTGTGGAACGAATGGCAGCAAAGCGAGCGCGCCAATGAATACCACAACGGCCAACAGCACGGTCATCCAAGGGCGCGCGAGGACCTTTCCAAGCAGCGCGTGAAAGCGCGAAGCGAATCGGCCCGGCTTTTGCGCGTCGCTGTGTTGCAGGGATCGCGGTAGCATCCAAACGCCCAGTAGCGGAGCGAAAACGACCGCAACGAACCACGACGTAATAAGCGCCACAGCGACGACCCAGAAGATGGAGGACGTGTACTCGCCAGCGCCGCTGCGCGCGAAGGCGATTGGAATGAAACCGGCAATCGTCACCAGGGTACCCGTAAGCATCGGATATGCGGTTGCCGTGTAGGCGAAAGTCGCCGCCTTTTCCCGATCGTCGCCATGCTCCAGCCGCATGATCATGCTTTCGACTGTAATCATCGCATCGTCGACCAATAGTCCCAGTGCAATGATCAGCGCGCCCAGCGACACGCGCTGCAGGTCGATACCCATTAGGAACATGATGAGGAATACGATGGCCAGCACCAGGGGGATCGAAAGCGCGACCACCGTGCCGGCCCGCATCCCCAGGCTGAGGAAACTGACGGCGAGCACAATGGCGATCGCCTCCCACAGGGCTTCCGTGAAATCGCCGACGGAATTCTCGACTGTTTTGGGCTGGTCGGAAACCAGAACGGACTCGATGCCAAGTGGCAGATTCGCGGTGATATCGCGCATCGTGTTGCCGATATTGGTGCCCAGGGCGACGATATCGCCGCCGGATCGCGCCGAAATGCCGAGTCCGATGGCCGGTTTGCCGTTCGCGCGGAACATCGGCTGGGGCGGGTCGGAATAAGCTCGGATGACGCGTGCAATCGATCTGAGCGGGATGATCTT
>CAZCJI010000631.1:0-1514 GCA_964498625.1 uncultured Rhizobium sp. | reverse complement strand
TATCTGCTCGGCGCCGACGAGTTCGATGTCGGCCATCTCGGCCGTGCGTTCGTCGTCTATCAGGGCAGCCATGGCGACGCCGGTGCGCACAACGCCGATGTCGTGCTGCCTGGTGCGGCCTATACCGAGAAGGAAGGCCTCTACGTCAATTTCGAAGGCAGGGTGCAGCGCGCCGAACGCGCCACGTTCCCGCCGGGCGATGCCAAGGAGGATTGGACGATCCTGCGCGCTCTTTCGGATGTGCTTGGCAAGAAGCTGCCTTATGACAATCTCGCCGATCTGCGCAAAGCTATCGTCGCCGATGCGCCGCATTTCGCCGATCTTGGCAAAGCGCCGGTGCATGCGGGCGCTGATGCTTCCGTCTGGAGCTCGGTCGGCGCAGAGGGCTCGCTCGATACGCACATTCCGTTCGGCCACGCCATCGGCGATTACTACCTGACCAACGCAATCGCGCGTGCGAGCGCGACGATGGCGAAGTGCAGCCAGGAATTCGTCACCGGCACCCACAAGATGGCGGCGGAGTAGGCGATGGCGCTGATCGGCTGGCTCACGCACTTCTTCGCAGACTGGTTCGGCGTCACGCTGCCCTACGCGTGGGCGTGGTTCCTGAGCTACGCGATCCTGATGGTCGTGTTCTTGGTATGCCTGCTCGTCATGGTCGCGTTCATTCTGCTCTATGACCGCAAGATCTTCGCGGCGGTGCAGATGCGGCGCGGTCCGAATGTGGTCGGCATCTTCGGTCTGCTGCAGAGCTTTGCCGACCTTGGCAAATATCTCATAAAGGAAGTCATCGTTCCGGCGGGCGCCAACAAGGTGATCTTCCTGCTCGCGCCGCTTGTCAGCGCCACACTCGCCTTCGCTGCGTGGGCCGTGATCCCGATGGACAATGGCTGGGTGTTCGCCGACATCAATGTCGGCATTCTCTATCTCTTCGCGGTGTCGTCGCTTGGCGTATACGGCATCATCATGGCGGGCTGGGCGTCGAACTCGAAATACGCGTTTTTGTCGGCCTGCCGCGCGGCGGCGCAGATGGTCTCCTACGAAGTCTCCATCGGCTTTGTGCTGGTGACGGTGCTTCTGTTTGCAGGTTCACTGAACCTGTCGGATATCGTGCGCGCGCAGCAGACGTCGGGGCCGCTATCGTTCCTGCACTGGAACGTGTTCTCGATCCTGTTCCCGATGCTGCCGATCTTCTTCGTCTCGGCGATCGCGGAAACCAACCGTCCGCCGTTCGATCTGGTCGAAGCGGAATCCGAACTCGTCGCCGGTTACTTCGTCGAATATTCCTCGACCCCGTTCCTGCTGTTCTATCTGGCCGAGTTCCTGAACATCTGCCTTATGAGCGCGATGGTGTCTCTCCTGTTCTTCGGCGGGTGGTTGCCGCCCATCGACGTGTGGCCGCTGAACGCTATCCCCGGCATCGTGTGGTTCATCATCAAGCTCTGGTTCGTCTTCTTCTTGTTCGCGATGGTGCGCGCCTTCGTGCCGCGCTACCGCTACGACCAGCTCATGCG
>CAZCJI010000630.1:0-1520 GCA_964498625.1 uncultured Rhizobium sp. | reverse complement strand
TGGAAAGCTCCATCGCGCGCGATGCCGATATCGTGCTGCCGATCTTCGCGGGGCCTGAGATCGGCGTGGCCTCCACCAAGGCGTTTACGTGTCAGCTTGCGGCGTTGGCGGCGCTTGCGATCGCGGCCGGACGGCAGCGTGGAACGTTGAGTGCAGAAGACGAAAAGAAACTCTGCACCGCGCTGCTCGAAATCCCGCGTCACATCGTCGAGTTCCTGAAATCGGAAGCGAAGATCGAGCTTCTGGGGCAGGAAGTCGCCAAGGCGCGGGATGTTCTCTATCTCGGCCGTGGGCCCAGTTTTCCGCTCGCCATGGAAGGTGCGCTGAAACTGAAGGAAATTTCCTACATCCACGCTGAAGGTTATGCTGCGGGTGAGATGAAGCATGGCCCCATTGCGCTGATTGATGAAGACGTGCCGGTCATCGTAATGGCGCCGCACGACTCCTTCTTTGAGAAGACGGTGTCGAACATGCAGGAAGTGATGGCGCGCGGCGGCAAGGTGCTGCTGATCTCCGAAGCCGCCGGTCTCACCCATGCCGGTGACGACGTCTGGGCGAAGATCGAAGTGCCTGACGCGGATTCCTTCATTGCACCGATCCTTTATGCAATCCCGGCGCAGCTGCTTGCTTACTACGCCGCGATCGCCAAGGGCACCGACGTCGATCAGCCGCGCAATCTGGCGAAGAGCGTTACTGTCGAGTAGCACGCGCCTGCCATGCAGCGCGCGCGTCGCTCAGGCTCATTGTGTTCGCACCGCCGGCGAGATCGGAGTCCTTGGCCTGCGCCGGATCGTCTTCCCAACCGCAAACGGAGCAAATCTCGAAGGCGCCGCGTTCGCGCAGCACCTTCGATCCGCAGCACGGGCAGGGCAGCGCGTGCTTCGCTATCACTGGCGGTCCCAATAGGCGCGGCCATTGTTCGGCCGAAAGAAGGTGCGCGGCTGGCCGCGCCGGTCGGCCACGGCGAAAGTATTCGTCGCGGGATTGAAGAACAGAGTATCGCCATTTGCACGGTGCTTCGTCAGAGTGCCGGCTGGAGGCGTAGTGACGAAGGCCTGGGCGCCGCGTTCATAATCCTGTGCGCTATGGAATTCGGGAAATTCGCGGCCATGCTTCTGCCAGTGTTCTTCGGCATTGGCGTTTGCACCATCATGGCCGTGCGACCAGACGATATGCCCTTGCGATTGTGCGGACGCGAATTCCGGCCTCGACGCGCGCCCTGTCTGGGCACTTGTGAGAACGCCGCCAAAAATGGCGGCTACAACAGCGAATGGCAAAATCCACAAAGTCAGCTTCGGCATCGTTTCCCTCCCGGACGCTGGTGCTGAATTGATTGGGCTTAAACCTGAATAAGAACAAATAAAGAACATTTCAGGTTGCGTGTCCAGCCCTTTCGACAATAGATAGCCGTCGGGCGGCGATATGACGGTGGTGCGCGTTTTGCGCTAGGTCTTGGCCATGACCACGCAGGATTCGCTCAAGCGTAATGCCGCGGCCAAGGCGCTGGATTTCGTCCGGCA
>CAZCJI010000629.1:0-1523 GCA_964498625.1 uncultured Rhizobium sp. | reverse complement strand
TTTGACCAGCGTCCCATGGTGCATTTGGAGCAAAACCTTGATGACGCCCGCGACGCCGGCCGCCAGTTCGAGATGGCCAATATTGGTTTTGACGGACGCCAGCGCGCAATGGGGCTCGTGGGCCTCCGGCGCGCCAGCCGCCGCATGCGCACCCATGCGCTTGACGAAGCCGCCATTGATGCCGGGCCCGTCAGCGTCGCCGGTGTTGATGAGGTAATAGTCGAATGCAGGCATATGCGTGATCTGCCAGCCGAACACATCGGCATAGAATTTCGACAGCTTCGCCGGATCGGTGGCGTGGATTTCGAAATGGACGGGACGGTTCATGGAGAACTCCGCTTTTCTATTTCAAAAATGTCGTCATCGCCCGGCTTGTCCGGGCGATCCAATTTTTGACTCGAGAACAAGATGGGTTGCCCGCATGAAGCGGGCGATGACATTTTTGATGGGTGAAAATCTCTACGCAATCAGTCCACCTGCTCGAACGCCATGATCGTGTCGCTGCCGGCCTGGACGCGCTCGAACAGCATCGGGCATTCGGGGATCATGCGCTCCATCCAGTATTTCGCGGCGACGATCTTCTGTTTGTAGAAATCCGCGTTCGGCGGATTGGCGGCGAGCTTCGCGTTCGCGACTTTCGCCATGCGCCCGTGCATCCAGCCCACGACGACGATGCCCATCATGCGGAGGTAATCGACCGCCGCGGCGCCTGCATCGTTCGGATTGGCGATGCCGTGCTGCGCCAGCCAGAACGTCGCCTGCTGCAAGGTGTCGAGTCCGCGCTTCACCGGCTTCACGAACGGCGCCATCGCGGCATCGCTCTCATTATCGCTCACCCAGCCCGATATCAGGCCGAACAAGGCGAGCGGTGCAGCCCCGCCCTTGCGGCCGAGCTTGCGGCCGACGAGGTCCATCGCCTGCACGCCGTTGGCGCCTTCATAGGTCTGGTTGATGCGGCCGTCGCGCACGAACTGCTCCACGCCGTTGTCGCGGATATAGCCATGGCCGCCATAGCACTGCATCGCCATGTTCGCGGCCTCGAAGCCCATATCGGTGAAGAACGCCTTGATCACCGGCGTCATCAGATCGGCGAGCAGGCCTGCGTTTGCGGCTTCGGGCTTGGTGCTTTCGGCGATCGCCATGTTGAGCGTCGTCCACATCGCAACCGCGCGCGCGCCGTCCACGAACGACTTCGCATGCAGGAGCATACGCCGCACATCGGGATGGACGAATTCGAGATCGGCGGATTTGTCGGGCTCCTTCGGTCCGGTCAGCGCGTGGCCGACGCGGCGCTCATGCGCATAGGCCATGCCGTTCTGGTACGCGACCTCGCCGATGGAGATGCCCTGCACGCCGACGCCAAGCCGCGCGGCGTTCATCATCCCGAACATGCCGGCCATGCCCGCGCTGGCCGAACGCTTCTCGCCGGGTTTGGGCGGCGTGGGTTTGGGACCCAGACGCCACGCTTTCGCGTCGTCGAAATTGAGCACGCAGGTCGCCTGCGCCTTGATGCCCATCTTCTT
>CAZCJI010000628.1:0-1523 GCA_964498625.1 uncultured Rhizobium sp. | reverse complement strand
ACCATCATGTTGAGGCATTGCTCGACGGTCTCCCGCCACATCTCGCGCTTCTTCTCGACCGGCACGCGATAGCCGCCAAGCTCCAGCAGCGCGGAAGATTCGCCCGTGCCGAATTCGACACGCCCGTTGGAGACAAGATCGAGCGTGGCGATGCGCTCGGCAACGCGCGCGGGGTGATTGTAGCCCGGTGGCATCAGCACGATGCCGTGGCCAAGGCGGATGTTCCTGGTGCGCTGCGAACAGGCGGCAAGAAACACCTCCGGCGCCGAGGAATGCGAATATTCCTCGAGGAAATGATGCTCCACCTCCCAAGCGTGATCGATGCCGAGCCGGTCCGCGAGTTCGACCTGATCGAGCGCGTCCTGAAACAGCTTTAATTCGTCGCCGTCGTTCCAGGGACGCGGCAATTGATGTTCATAGAAGATGCCGAATTTCATCGCCGTGTCTTTCAGGGCTTGGGCGTGAGCAGGGTGGGTGTGTTGTCGTCTTTCACGCTGGCAAGCGTGGGGGATTTTGCAGCACTGTCGAACGCGGCGAGGATCGCCTGAAACCTGGCTTCCGCGAAGGCTTTCATCGCCGGATGCGTGAAGATGTAGAGTTCGCCGTTCTTGACCGCTTCCAGAACGCGATTGCCGACAATGTCGGGATCGATACCATTCAGCACATTCTGTGCTGCCTGTTCGCGCGTGTCGCCGACACCGGGGTCTACGTCGCCGACGCCGCCATATTTATCCTGGCGCGCACGGCCACTCTCATGGATACGCGTGCGCACGAAGCCCGGGCACAGCACCGAAACACCGATGTTCAGCGGCGCGAGTTGGCCGTGCCAGCCTTCGCTCATCGCCACGACGGCAAATTTGGTCGCGCAGTAGGGTTCGAGACCCGGCGGCGAGATCATGCCGGCCATCGATGCAGTGTTGACGAAGTGGCCGCCCTCGCCATGGCTCCGGATCAGCGGGGTGAAGACCTCGGTGCCGTAAACGACGCTCTTGAGATTGACATCGATGATCCAGTCCCAGTCGCGCTCACGCACCGTGCCGAGCGGACCGCCGACCGCAACGCCGGCATTGTTGCAGACGATATGGACCTTGCCGAACGCTGCGATAGCTTCGAGTGCCGCCTCGCGGACCGCACCGCGCTCGCTTACGTCGCAATGCACAGGCACGGCCTTGATCTGTTCGGAGCCAAGACGATCGGCCGCGCTTTTCGCGGCTTCAACGTCGATGTCCGCGAGGACCACATTCATGCCCGCATGACCGAACGCGCGCGCCATCGATAGTCCCAGGCCGCTGGCGCCGCCGGTAACGAAAGCGGTCTTGCCTCTGAAATCCTGCATCACGCCGCTTCCTTCTGTTCGAGACTTTCAAAGTGACGCAACAGTGCGTCGCCGTCGGGCCGCGCGCCGAACATCGCTTCGAATTCTTTGCGCGCCTGCGCACGGTCCCAATCGCTGTTGGTGACCGAATGCCAATGCACCATCCCGCGCCACACCGGATCGATGAAACTGGCGCCTTTCACACGCT
>CAZCJI010000627.1:0-1525 GCA_964498625.1 uncultured Rhizobium sp. | reverse complement strand
TTGCCGGCGTGGCGCGCATCGGCGAGCAGCTTGAGGATCTTGTGGCTGTAATAGAGCGGCGCCGGCATCAGCTCCGGCGTTTCGGTGCAGGCATAGCCGAACATGATGCCCTGATCGCCAGCACCTTCGTCCTTGTTGCCCGACGCATCGACGCCCTGCGCGATATGCGCGGATTGCGCGTGCAGCAGCACTTCGACCTGCGCGTTCTTCCAGTGAAATCCATCCTGCTCGTAGCCGATGTCTTTAATGGCCTTGCGTGCGACCTCTTCGATCTCGGCGGCGCCGATATGTTTCGGACCGCGCGTCTCGCCCGCGATCACGACGCGGTTGGTGGTGCAGAGCGTTTCACAGGCGGCGCGGATGTCCCACTCGCTCAGCCCACTTTTCGGGCCTTCGCGGAAAAACAGATCGACCACTTCGTCGGAGATACGGTCGGAGACCTTATCGGGATGACCTTCCGACACGCTTTCGCTGGTGAAGAGATAGTTCTGACGCGCCATCTAAGGGATCCTGTCTGGAAAGGCGGGACTCCTTATCAGGAATGGCAAGGTGGTCAACCGGAATGATAGGCTTTGCCCGCTGTCACAATGGGCCCGAGGAGGATTCCATGGCGTTTCAGGGCGGATGCGTGTGCAAGGCGGTGCGCTACGAAGTTTCGGCCGATCCGATGGCGGTGATGAACTGCCATTGCCGCGCCTGCCAATACGCGTCGGGCGGCGGTTACACCACGGCGGTCGTCGTGCCGCGCGGAACGCTCAAGGTCACGAAAGGCGCGCCGAAATCCTATGCCTCGACCGGAGATTCCGGAGGCAAGGTGGTGCGCATGTTCTGCGGCGATTGCGGATCGCCTTTGTTCAGCGAACCGGAGATGGGACCGTTCCAGGTCATCAAGGCTGCGTCGCTGGACGATCCAGGAAAACTCACGGTCGGCGGCGCGCTGTATGTGAGTGAAGCGCAGCCCTGGGCGCATATCGATCCGGCGAAACCCGCCTTCGAGAAGATGCCGCCGGGCGCGCGCTAGCCACTGCACCTTATATTTGTTGCGCAGCGCCTTCCGCGCCCAGCCCATCATCTCGATCTTGCGCGTGAGAGCGCGCATGCCGCGCAGCGGCGCCTGCACTTCTTTCCGGCGCGCAACACGCCGCGCCGAATAACGGCCGTGACTCAGGCGGTTGCGATTGCCAACCGGCGCCCCACGCTTGCCTCCCGTCCGCTTGCCCATTTGAACCTCATGTTTTGAGGGGGCACCCCCCCTCATGCTTATGCAACAGACCGCAAGATGTTGTGGTGGGAGAGGTGCCGAAGCATTCGTTTTTCAAAAATCCGCATTTTCTCTCTCATCATCTCTTCCTGTTGCGAACAACGAGACGCAATTTCTCTTTCGATTTTCTCAAATCGCCGTCAGGCCAAACGTCGTGGGGAAATGGTGATGCGCCGGAAGCCGTTCAAGGCGCGACGCTTATGAAATTCTGTATGGGCTTATGCAGGTGTTTGATAGCGACTGAACTATTTGCGATCTGAAGCC
>CAZCJI010000626.1:0-1537 GCA_964498625.1 uncultured Rhizobium sp. | reverse complement strand
CGCATCGCGAGACGATGCCGCTTTGGATCGACGCCGGCGCCGGACGGCCGAACTGGGATGCGATCTTCAAGGGCTATTGCTCGATGGTCGACTATCCCGGCGCCGCCTATTGGCCCGAACTCGCCGCCCATTATCCTGACGCCAAGGTGCTGCACACGGTTCGCGACGCCGACAGCTGGTTCGAATCTACGCAGGAGACCATCTTTGCGCCGGATAGCTTTGCTCTCAGCGATGGCCCTCAAGCGCCGTTTTTCGCCACCATCTCGAATCGCATCGTCGGAAATATCCGCGAGAGAATTCACGATCGCGCGTTCATGACGGACTATTTCCGCCGGAACACCGAAGCGGTGAAGACCACGATCCCGGCGGAACGATTGCTGATCTACGAGGTCGTCGAGGGTTGGGAGCGCCTATGCAAATTCCTCGACGTGCCCGTGCCCACGGAGCCATACCCGTCGGAAAACACGCGCAAAGCGTTCAGCTTCGCGGCTGCGCGCCAGCGGGAGGCAGCGATCAAGCCGGGACGCGATTAGTCCGTCGCCACCTTCGCAAAACTGGTTTGCGTTGCCATGGGAATCCTGACTGTGAGATTGCGACCGCGTGAGCGCGGACAGAATCACCGTTGATGGAGGAGCAGATTCTTCCCGTTTTCTCAATAGCTCAAAAATATCCGTGTGCGGACCATGTGTGTGCCTGGGCGGTCGCACGTTGCTCGGCGCAAATTCGTTGAGCTGAACGGATACGTGCAGGGGATAACGTCTGTAGCGTGCACTCGAAATCAAAAATAATTATTCCACAGAGCTCCAAATCAAATCCGAAAATCCATTGCCAGAAAAAATCGCGCGAATCCGTGACGGGATATGCAAAATATTTTCCATTCGCCGCTCACAGATCGCTTCCACGTTTGCGTATTCCCGATTTGAATTTTCAAATTCAATATCAACCGTACGAGTCAACCAGAGCGCATCAAACTGGCCCTTGCCAAATCGATCCGGCAGGAGTGTGCTTGGCCGCAGTTCGCCGATCTTGGGAGATCGCGAAGGCAAACGAACGCTCGCTGCGCGGGAGTCCAGCGACAAGGATGACAACATGACAAAAAAGCCGAACTCATTGCAGCGCCGCTACACTGGCGCACTTGCCACTCCCCTAAAGCCGCGACCAAAACGTCGAAGACTCTACGCCTGGCGTCGCTCGCGAAGGCTTCGCGCCAAGGCGAGTGATGCCTCTGGTCCAGCAGTCTCTCCCAGCACCTTGAATTCCGTTCCGCAGTCGCCGCTTGGAAGTTTCAATCTCAAGTCCTTTCTTCAATCAGACCGCCTAGCAGCAATTGATGTCGATCCGAGTGTTGTGACGGCGCTGTCCAATCTTCTTAGCAGCTCGTATTTCATTCCGGGGTGGCGTTGGGAGTTCGATCAGAAATTCCTGCTTCTGTTCGAGCACTACGCCATTGCAAAGGACGATACCAATCGATGGCAGAAGCTTTGCCTCGCCTTGGCCAGAGCGCACGTCCCCGGATTCCAGGAAAAGGCGAGCCGAA
>CAZCJI010000625.1:0-1538 GCA_964498625.1 uncultured Rhizobium sp. | reverse complement strand
CGGCGGGGATGTTGCGCAGATGCGGCGGGAGCTTGTCGGCTTCCCAGGCGGGCACTTTCATCGACGCGAGCGCGACGAGTTTCACGCCGACCTTTGCCTTGCCGCCGGAGCGGTCGATCAGGCAGGCGGCGGCGACGGGTTTGCCGCCGGCGGCGCGGATCGCTTCGAGGCATTCACGTGACGACACGCCCGTGGAGATAATGTCTTCGACCATCAGCACCGGCTGGTTCTTTTCGAGCTTGAAGTTGCGGCGGAGCTGGAACTTGCCGTCGACGCGCTCGACATACATCGCGGCCACACCGAGCTGACGGCCCATCTCGTAGCCCGGCACGATGCCGCCGACCGCGGGCGAGACAATCGCGGTGAAGTTCGTCTTCACCTCTTCGCGCACTTTCGCGGCCAGCGCCTTGCACAGCTTCGCGGTGCGCTTGGCATCCTGAAACACCAGCGCCTTCTGCAGGAAGGTGTCGGAGTGCAACCCGCTCGACAGGATGAAATGGCCTTCGAGCAGCGCGCCCGCCTTCTTGAATTCCGCCAGCACCTGCTCGTTCGTCATTTAGTCGATTTCCCTGTCGCGCACGCGGTCGACCGATTCGACCGAGGCACTCACGCGTAGCGCGCCCAGGATGTTCTGCAAATGCGCCACGTCGCGCACCTCGATGTCGACAAGGAATTCGAAGAACAGGGGATTTCGTGCCGTTACCTTGAGATTGAAGATATTGCCGCCATTGTTGGCGATCACCGTCATGACCGCGGCCAGCGATCCCGGCACGTTCTTGGTGCGCACCACGATGCGCGCGACGCTCGGCCCTCCCTCCGCGGCGTGGCTGCCCCAAGTCACGTCGAGCCAATCCTCCATGCCGGTTTCGGCGCGTTCGAGTTCCTCGCAATCGACGGTGTGAATGACGACGCCTTCGCCCGGCGTCAGCAGTCCGACGATGCGGTCGCCAGGAAGCGGATGGCAGCACTGGCCGAGATGATAGGAGATACCCTCCTTCAATCCGCGGATCGAGATCGGCTTGTGCTTGGTCTTCGGTTCGCTGAACGCGGCCTGCTTGCGCTTTTCGGGATCGCGCTTGAACTCGGGATAGACCGCTTCCAGCACCTCGTGGCCGCGCAGCGAACTGCGCCCGACCTCGGCGTAGACATCTTCCGCCTTGCCCACATGCAGTTTCCTGGCGACGCCTTCGATGGCTTTTTCGGTCAGCTGGAATCCTTCGTCGGAGAAAACCTTTTCCAGAATCTGGCGGCCGAATTTCACGTACTCGCCGCGCTCGGCATGGCGCAGGAAGCGGCGGATTTCGGCGCGCGCGCGGCCGGTGACGACGAACTGCTCCCACAGAGGCGACGGCGTCTGCTCTTTTGTGGTGATGATCTCGATCTGATCGCCGTTGCCGAGCGGCGTGTGCAGCGGCACATGCGCGCCGTTGATCTTGGCGCCGACCGTGCGATGGCCGAGATCGGTATGCACCGCATAGGCGAAATCGATCGGCGTCGCGCCGCGCGGCAGCGCGATCAGATCGCCCTTCGGCGTGAAG